>CAJWZI010000231.1 GCA_913049615.1 uncultured Alphaproteobacteria bacterium
GGTTGCCCAGCAACTCCCTCGTTCACCGGCAATCAATCCGAACAGGCATGAAAGCACTACGTCGTTGCCGTACTTTTCAATCAATGTCGTCTTCCGATAACAACCATCGCGCACCCAGCCCAACGAATAACTAACTGATCCTGCGATCAGACACGGCATGGCAAGCCACACTGACGCCATCAATGACCTGCACTGGCGGCACCTCATGGCTGCAGCGAGCATCCGCATGGGGGCAGCGGGGGTGAAAGGCGCAGCCCGACGGCGGGTTGATAGGACTGGGCACCTCGCCAGCTACGGGAATACGCTGGCGTCCCGTCATCTCCAGATCCGGGATGGCATCCAGCAACATACGGGTGTAGGGGTGCCGAGGATTCTCAAATAGGGTTTTTGTGTCGGCCCACTCCACAAGCTTGCCAAGGTACATCACGCCCACCTTGGTCGAAACATGATAGACGACGGCCAAATCGTGGCTGATGAAAAGATAGGTCAAGCCCAGTCGATTTTGCAGTTCCTTCATCAAATTAAGAATCTGCGCCTGGACCGAGACGTCCAAGGCCGAGGTGGGTTCGTCGCAGACCAAGAATTCAGGTTCACCAGCCAACGCACGGGCGATAGAAATTCGCTGTCGCTGTCCGCCCGAAAATTCATGGGGGAAGCGTTCCCCATCCGCTGGTGACAGCCCTACCTGATGCAGCAGATCGCCCACCCTTTCGTTGATCTCCTTCTTATTCTTCGAAAATCCGCGAACATGGATGGGCTCTGCCACGATGTCGGCAACTCGCCAGCGCGGATTGAGCGAGGCGTAGGGGTCCTGGAAGATCATCTGCATGCGCGGCTGCATGCGCTTGCGATCCTGGGCCGCCTCAACGGGGCCGATCTCCACGCCCTCGTATTTAATGGAACCCGCCGTGGGCTGATACAGCCCAACAATCAGCCGAGCCACAGTGGACTTGCCACAACCCGACTCACCGACTAGAGAAAAGGTTTCGCCCCGGCCAATCTCAAAACCAATGCCGTCCACGGCCTTGACGTAGGCCCGGTCCAGACGCTCAAACAGACGGTTCAGGAACGGAGCGGACACATCGAAATGACGCACCAGGCCATCAACCGAAAGAAGCGGGGCTCCGTTTTGATTTGTTTCAGTCACCGGCGCCGGCCTCTAAGTCTTCTAGGTCAAACAAGTGACAGGCAACTCGAGATTTATCCGCTGGTTGTAGGTCGGGCCGGACTGACCGACAGCGATCCATGACCTGTTCGCAACGGGGATTGAATGGACAACCTGCTGGGATTTCCTGCAGGCGAGGCATGGAGCCTTCAATCTGGGTCAATTGATCCACGTGGTGGCCGATATGGGGGATGGAGCCCATCAGACCGTGGGTATAAGGATGTTTAGCAGCTCGAACCACTTCCTGTACGAGTCCGATTTCGGCGATGCGGCCAGAATACATTACAGCAACGCGATCAGCCGCTTCAGCGATCACGCCCATATCGTGTGTGACTAGCATGACGGCCGTGCCGTGTTCGTGGCAGAGCCGTTTTAGCAGCGAGATGATTTGCGCCTGGATAGAGACATCCAAAGCCGTTGTCGGCTCGTCCGCGATAATTAACCTCGGCTCGGCGCATAGCGCCAGAGCGATCACGACGCGTTGGCGCATGCCGCCGGAGAACTGATGTGGGTAATGACCGATACGTTCCGCAGCACTGGGGATACCCACCTCCTCCAAAAGTTCTAAAGCCCGATTTCGCGCCTCGCGACCGCTCAACGGCAAGTGGGTTTGTATGGTTTCGATCAACTGCCGCCCGACCGAATACAACGGATTGAGAGACGTCAAAGGATCCTGAAAAATGGCGCCAATTCGGCGTCCCCGGATTTTGCGCATCTTCTCGTAAGGCAAATTGTCGATGCGCTGACCTTCCAGTAGGATTTGTCCCTGAGCGATGCGGCCGGGAGGTTCCAGCAATCCAATAATTGCCGCCCCTGTCAGTGATTTTCCCGCGCCGGATTCTCCCACCACTCCCAGAATTTCGCCTGGCGCGATGTTGAAGGAAATATCATCTACCGCCACAAGAATACCACGCCGGGTTGGGAACTCGATGCGTAGATTGAGGACGGACAAAAGCGGTTGTGTATTACTGGTGACCATGGGACTTCAACGCAATTTTGGGTTCAGGGCGTCGCGCAGCCAGTCGCCCAGAAGATTGACGGCCAGTACCAAAATCGCCAGCACGGCGCCGGGGAATACGGTGATCCACCAGAGGCCAGAGAAAAGATAGTTCTGACCTTCGTTAATCAAGGTTCCTAATGATGGTTCGGTGGGCGGCACCCCGACGCCCAGGAACGATAGAGTTGCCTCCGACAGAATAGCGATGGCAAGATTGATGGTTGCTATCACCAGGACTGGTCCCATCACATTGGGCAACACATGACGCAACATAATGGAAAAACGTGATAGACCAATGACCCGGGCGGCCAGGACATACTCCTTGTTTCGCTCAACCAAGGTAGAACCACGCACGGTTCTTGCGAATTGCGGCCAAATGGACGTGCCAATTGTTAGGACCAGGACGTAGACCACAGCATCATTGTAGGCTTCCGCACTGAGCACACCGCGCAAGATACCCACCAGTAAAAGCGCAATCAAAAACCCAGGTATAGAAAGCTGCACCTCCGCCACGCGCATGATGAAGGCATCCACGTAGCCACCCACATAACCCGACACCAGGCCAAGACCGACTCCAAAGACGAGGCCAAATATTACGCTCATAAAACCGACGAATAACGAAATCCGCGTGCCGTATAGGATGGTTGACCACAAATCCCGGCCAAGATTATCCGTGCCTAAAAGAAACCGGGGGTCCCCTTCAACATCCCATGCAGGAGGTAATTCCGCATCCATGAGGTCTACCGTCGCGACATCATATGGCGAATGAGGCGCGACTAGAGGAGCAAAAATCGAAAGGAAAATTATGATTGCGGTTGCTAGCGCAGCGACCATCGCCACCTTTGAGGAACGGAAGGAATAAAAGACGTCGCTGTCCCAGACACGGTGCCAAATCGACGGCGGGGACTCGGCCCCGGCATCTAAGTGATTAGCCGTTTGTTCAGCCATGCCCGCTGCCGCCAGTCGGATGATCCACGCGAAGACGTGGGTCCACTACGTAGTAAAGCATATCGACGATCAGATTGATGACAACAAAGAAAAAGGCAATCAGGATCAGATAGGCGGACATGATGGGAATATCCACGACTTGCACCGCCTGCAGGAACAACTGCCCCATGCCGGGCCATTGGAATACTGTTTCTGTGATAATGGCAAAGGCAATCAAAGAACCCAGTTGTAAACCAATAATAGTAATGACCGGCACCAAGGTATTTTTCAGTGCATGCCCATAATTGATGGCCCGGTTATGGAGGCCGCGGGCGCGGGCAAATTTGATGAAATCCGTGCGTAGCACCTCCAGCATCTCTGAACGGATCAGGCGCATGATGAAGGTCATTTGAAACAATGCCAGAGTAATGGCCGGCAGAATAATGGATTTCAGGCCGTTGACGGACAAAAAATTGGATTCCCAACCGCCTAATTTCACAACCTCGCCGCGCCCGAACGACGGCAGCCAACCCAAAATTACCGCAAACAAATAAATCAAAAGAATGCCAATCAAAAAAGTCGGCAACGAAATGCCGATCAACGACAAAGTCATGATCATCTTGGAGGTGAAGCCAAACCGTCGCAGGCCAGTATAAACACCAGCAGGAACGCCAAGCAGCGCGGCTATTATCGCGGCCGTCACTGCCAATTCCAATGTAGCCGGCATGCGTTCTATTATCAGGGCTGCGACTGGGCGCTTATGCTGATAGGAGACACCATAGTTGCCTTGCGCCGCATTCAAAGCGAATTTGGCGAATTGCAAGGGTATGGGATCGTTCAGGCCTAAGGACTCACGCAGATATTCACGATCCTCGGCCGTGGCGTCTTCCGCCACCATCTGGTTGATCGGATCGCCAACAAACTGAAACATGAAAAACGCAAGTAACGCGACGACGGCCATGACCGCGATGGCTTGCAACAGCCGCCGGACCAAAAAAGCTATCATCGCCGAATTCCGTTGCGCATTAAACTATGAGGTCTAGAACCGATGCGCCGCCACGGCGAAAACCGTGGCGGCGCCCGGAACTTTAAGTG
>CAJWZI010000232.1 GCA_913049615.1 uncultured Alphaproteobacteria bacterium
CCAGCCCTTCGAAATTGTCAACTGTGTAGGGTGGCACCAATCGAGCCAACTCCACACCTGACATGCGTGCACCTGGCTTGATCTGTCGCGCCGAGATGAGTGATAGCCGCATTCCTGGACCACCTGCTACGGTATAGCGACGTTGCAGCAGTAGAACATCGCCATTTGGCAGGGTGGCTAGATCAGTGGGGCGGAACAATCCGTTGCCAGGCCAATAAATATTGCCAAGGCTTATTCCATTCTGGTCCAGAAGCCAGCCTATATAGTCCCCCTTGTTCTTGCCCTTGGTCCGATATTTCTCTGTTAAAACGAGGATTCGTCCATCGGGTAGGGGGGCTATGGATTCAATACCGCCATTTCGGGGAGCTTTTTCGATGCCGGGCGGCACAGAAAACAAACTTGGCTGGGCCTTCAACCCTTTATACCGCAGCATCCGGTGGCGTATTTCAAAGCTAACTAGAAAGCTGCCGTCCAAGAGGCGCTCGATGGCCTCGGCATCCTGATCCTGCTTGTCTAGTCGCCTGGATAGATGATTGCCGTTCAACCCCCGCAACCGATGCGAGCTGATAATGTCTAACCCAGTCAGCTGGCCGACTTTACCGCGGACAAACATAGCCTGTAGCACATCGCCATGATCGCTCAAGGCAATCAGTCCATCCCCCTTGGGCATCAAAACAAGGCCCGACAGTCCTCCGAAGGTAGGCGCCTTGCTGCTGATGGCCAAACCTCCTTGATACTGCAATAAACCGAGGTCTATTTCACCGGGCATTTCGGGGTTCAAATGTATTTTTTCAACAAATATTTGAAACAGGCCGCCCTTCGGTTCGCTCGTTCCGGCTAAACTAGGTAGCTCGCATCCCATTAGTCCCAGGCCGAACAGGGCTGCGATAAATGGGAGCAGCCTCAAGCTGACCGCCTTGCGGTCCAGCAATCAGGCAACCCGGCGTGACAATTCGACGCTGCGGTCCGTGTCTTCATCAAACAATTCTGCCAGTTTGTCCATCATGGCGCCGCCCAATTGTTCGGCATCCACGATGGTAACGGCCCGCTGATAATACCGCGTGACGTCGTGGCCGATACCAATAGCGATCAACTCTACCGGCGATTGGTTTTCGATCCAGCCAATGGCACCGCGCAGGTGTTTTTCCAGATAGTTGCCGGTGTTGACAGACAGCGTGGAATCATCAACCGGTGCGCCGTCAGAAATCACCATAAGGATACGCCGTTGTTCGGGACGATAGACTAGGCGGTTGTGGGCCCAAATTAGCGCCTCACCGTCTATGTTTTCTTTCAGCAGGCCTTCACGCATCATCAGGCCCAGGCCACGGCGCGCGCGCCTCCAAGGAGCATCCGCGCTCTTGTAGATGATATGGCGGAGATCATTAAGGCGGCCGGGGGCGGCAGGCTTGCCTTCGCGTAACCATTTTTCCCGGCTTTGCCCGCCTTTCCAGGCCCGAGTGGTGAAACCAAGGATTTCGACCTTCACATTACAGCGTTCTAGGGTGCGGGCGAGGATATCGGCGCACATAGCCGCGACTGTGATGGGCCTTCCCCGCATCGAGCCAGAATTGTCTATCAGCAGAGTGACAACTGTGTCACGGAAATCCATGTCCAGCTCCAACTTGAAGGATAAGGGCAACATCGGGTTAGTCACCACGCGGGCTAGTTTACCCGCGTCCAGCATGCCTTCCTCAAGATCGAATTCCCAACTACGGTTCTGCTTCGCCAACAGCCGTCGCTGTAAACGGTTGGCCAGGCGGGCAACGACGCCCTGCATGTTAGATAGCTGTTGATCCAGATAAGCCCGCAGACGCCCGAGTTCCTCGGCGTCGCAAAGTTCGGTGGCGTCGATGAATTCATCGAACTCGTCCGTGTAAGAGCGATAGGGCGGCTCGTTCGGGTTCTCAGGCAGCATATCGCCCGGTCGCCATTGCCGCCGGCCGCGTCCCGGTTCCTCAGAGCCAGACATGGCGTCAGCATCTTCGGCTTCCATTTCTGATTCCGCTTCCGAGTCACCGTCAGCCGAACCATCCTGCGAGTCCGTCCCTTCCGGATCGCCACCATCATCAGCGTCGCCTTCGCCACCCTCACCTTCGCCCTCGCCGTCGGCCATCTCTTCTTCGTTGTCAGGGTTGTCCTCCAAATCATCCGATTCTGTGCCGTCCTCCTCACCCAAATCAAGATCGGCGATTAACTTGCGGGTCAGTTTGGCGAATGCATTCTGGTCCGTGATATTGCCAGTCAGGTTGCGCAGTTCTTCACCGGCATTTTTCTCGATCCACGGACGAATATGTTCAACCATCGGCTTGGCTGTAGCCGGCGGTTCTTTGCCCGTTAATTGTTCGCGCACCAGCATGCCCACGACCTCTGGCAGTAAAGCCTCGCCTGGATCTTTCACTGAGGCGTACCCCCGCGCCCGGCAGCGTTCTTCCAGCATGGCGTCGAGGTTTCCTGAAACACCCATCATACGGTTCGAACCGATAGATTCCACGCGCGCCTGCTCGGCCGCTTCGAATACGGCGCGGGCGGTCGCGCCCTTTGGTTGGTTCAGGGCATGCATGCGGTTGTCGTGATGCCGCTGCCATAGTGCAAGGGCATCCCCGCTTCCACGTACGTGTGCTATTTCCTCGTGGCCCAGTTCGCGGCTCGGCGTTGGCAGACGGTTCCGACTGGCGCCCGTGGTGGTACCTTCGGCACCGAAATTGACTGACAGTTCACTGTCGCGGGCGATCGCACGTACAGCCGCAGTGACGGCGCGTTTGAAAGGTTCTACCGGATTTTCTGGCTTCAACATCGCCAAGAGTTCACTTCAGTTGAATATTAACCACGGACTCCGGCAACTCATGACCGAAACAACGTTGGTAATATTCCGCCACTACGGGTCGTTCCATTTCGTCACAACGGTTCAGGAAGCTGAGGCGAAATGCAAATGCGATGTCGTCGAAAATACGGGCATTGTCGGCCCAGGTAATTACTGTGCGCGGCGACATGACAGTGGAGATGTCACCATTCATGAAGCCGGAGCGAGTCAGATCCGCGACCGAGACCATGGAATTGATATTCTTTTGGCCGTGATCATCGGCCCAATCAGGCACTTTGGCCGTGACAATGCCCACTTCATCGTCATGTGGTAGGTAGTTCAAGGTGGAGACGATGCTCCAGCGGTCCATCTGACCTTGATTAATTTGCTGGGTACCGTGATACAACCCCGTGGTATCGCCTAGACCTACGGTATTTGTCGTGGAAAACAGGCGGAAACAAGGGTGTGGTTTGATCACCTTGTTCTGGTCCAGCAGGGTCATCTTGCCATCAGCCTCCAGTATGCGTTGGATGACGAACATCACGTCCGGTCGGCCCGCGTCATATTCATCAAACACCAGGGCGCATGGGTGTTGCAGGGCCCAAGGAAGGATACCTTCACGGAATTCCGTCACTTGCTTTCCGTCGCGCAGAATAATGGCGTCCTTGCCCAGCAAATCGATCCGGCTGATATGACTGTCCAAATTGACCCGCACGCACGGCCAGTTCAGGCGCGCGGCGGCCTGTTCGATGTGCGTGGATTTCCCCGTACCATGATACCCCTGGATCATAACGCGGCGGTTGTAGGCGAAGCCAGCCAGGATGGCCATGGTTGTTTCGTGATCAAACTGGTAAGCGTCGTCCACATCCGGCACCAGTTTGGAATCTTGCGAGAAAGCCGGCACCTCCATGTCGCTATCCAAACCGAAGGCTTGGCGTACACTCAGCGAAATATCCGGCTGGTCAAGAGAGGGGGCCGATGACTCGTCGGCGGTGGCAGTCAGCGTCATGTTAGGAGATCCTGTCGCTTGGTCTAAATTATGTGTCCTGATGGCAAGTAAAGCGAGAAACGAGGTCCGAGCAGAATTTCCCGAATCTAACCTTGTGGCAGATCCGACGACATCAAACTCCTGTACGCTTCGTTAATCGATTTGAAGCGCTCTTCGGCTCGTTTATCACCGCCATTTGCGTCGGGGTGAAAACGTTTTACCAGTTGCTTATAACGCATTTTGATGTCTTGCAAGTTCGCCGTTTCATCCAGATCCAATTCGGCCAGATTCCGGCGTTGTTGTTTTGTGCGCCGAGGCACGAATTTCTTGGAACTTAGTCGGCCGTCAGTTTCTTCGAATAGGCTGTGATGATCCTGCACACGGTCATCTG
>CAJWZI010000233.1 GCA_913049615.1 uncultured Alphaproteobacteria bacterium
ATTTCCCCCGGACTGACAGTGTCCCGATTTGCTGCTTGAGCGATAATCTTTTCGGAAATTGTTTGTGGCATCAACTTATCCGACGTGTTGGTTAACCGTTGTTGGAAAATTTTTCGTAACTGTGCGCTGGCGCTCTCCCTTGCATGCGCGAAAGGAAGAATTGGATTTGCTAACGATCACGTCCGATAGTGTCCCCTGAAAAATTCCACCGACCGAGCCTTCGTCGGTCGCGATGTACCGCACTTTCCAAGACCTACACCGTTTGCTCCAGTGTCGCAATGTCTGCATCGGCCAAGGTAGTTGAGGGCCTCTAGGTCCCAGTATCACCAACCGATGACGTTTCAGTAACATCAGCATTTTTCCGTATATTGACAGTTTAAAAATTCCCCGCGGCAGTTTCTAGTTCCCAGGAATAGGGTAGCATTTGTTCAGGTATCACGGGATCAAATTCAGGCCACCAATGAAATCGGTAATCGGAATCCACGTACTCGGTGCTAAGCTTGCCACCCTTGGTACGAAAAAAATAGAGGTTGCCCGTAAGCGAGCCATAAGGGCCGTGGCGTTCCCCTGGAGGACGCCAGAAATAGGCTCCCGGGCGCATTACACCGCGGTTTCCATGCACCTCGCCCGACAATAGATACATCTCTTCGACAACCGGATGAATTTCCTGGCGCTCTGCCCAGCGCAGAGGCATTGTACCCAGAATCCAGGTCTGATCGCCCGTCACGGGGTCCTCAAAAAGCGTCTTTCGCCCCGCACCGGGCGGAAATTCTGGATGAAAATTACCGGTGTAGGGTACCTGAATTGTATCAATATGTTCTACCAGGCGGGCAGGATCGAATGTTTCATCAGACTTGTATTCAGGTGTCGCCGACATAAACGTGAGTACCACCGCGCCTCCATTGGTGCTCATTGATTCGCGCCTGTAGCCTTTTGGTAGGTGCGCGTAGGAAAATTTTTCGTAAATGTGTCCGTTGAGGGTCATAACACCGTCAAGCACCAGAAACTCTTCGTCAACGGCTAGGAACTCTAGTTCGGTACGAGACCATCCTACCGGATAGCGCAGCAGCAAGCTGCAAGCCCCGCTATCGGCGTCAACGCTTAACACCTTCATCTCTAAGTCCGGGCGTGTGCCGTTAAGGTCACCTACCTCCCAAGGCAAGTTCTGTGACTGAATAAACTCAATCCACTGGCGCGCCACGATATTCCTCCATTAATCCTTGTGCATCATTCAGCATCCAAAGCCTCAGCACGCAACGGCCCTTTCTTGTCGCCTTGTTCGGAAAGTATCCGCATTAACTTGTGTAAACTTCTATCCAGTGCCTCACGCGCCGTTTCTAGGAACTTGTCATCATCGGTTAAAGTCTCCATCTCGGTGGCAGTTATAAGGCCTTTGTCAGACATCAATTTCTCCAGCGCTAGACGACGTTGTCGCTCTACGTGCAACTGAGCCGCCAATTCAAACACCAGACCTACGGCTTTATCCAGGTCGGCATCCTTAAGAAATGTCATGTCGCGCGCGTTCTTCATGCCGACTTCTCCGCTTCCAGAACCGCCCACGGAAAATGCCATTCTTGCCTTTGTGGCCAGTCAAGGTCGTCTAGACGCCCCGTCCCACGTTCATCGAATGCAACCCAACGGGCCTCGTCGAGGCCAGCTTCCCGGCACATGTCGAGTAAGTTTGCCGCCATCATAGGCGGCATGAAGGGTTCGTTATTGCGCGCACCATGCTCGGCCATCACCAAATCGCGCAAAGGCTGTCCGGTAGTGTGAAAATCCAGAACACGCAGCAAACCTCCAGGGACCAGTAGACGCCAACATTCTCGAAAAAATGCAGGTAACACTTCCAGCGGGATTTCGTGAACGAGCATGGTGGCGGTTACCAAGTGGCAGGATGCGTCCTCCAATCCAGTTGCACAGACATCCGCCTGGCGAAATCGGACGTCAAGACCCATGGCTTTTACTTTTTCATGGGCCAACCGCAAACAAGGGGCGGAAAGTTCGATACCAACGACATCTGCATCCGGATAGGCCTGTTTAAAGGTCCAAGTCGATTTGCCGAATCCGCAGCCCAAATCAGCAATACGGCCGTATACACGCTTTGGTACTGCGGTCTCCACGAACGTATGATGAAACATATAATCGTCATTTTCCCCCATCATCACCAGTTTGGAACCCAATTCATAAACTCTTGCACTTGCTCCGTTACGCCAAACACCGCCTGGCTGCACGTGGATATCCCAATCGGTGTACCACTGAGGAAGCTCCAAATCAGGGTCGAGTTCCAGCCCCCACGTGTTCGCGCCGTCTGGTGAGGTATAATTGGGATGTGCAGAAACGACGTCAGAGACTGCGCGCCATAGCATCTTTTGCGAACCCCGTTCCAACCACGCGAACCACGGATAAGAAGGCTGGTCATGCATCGTCCTCTTAATGTTTTCAGCACCATTCGACAAAGCTTCCTGAACCTGGGTTGCCAGTTCCGGATATAGCGTGTCCGCCCAGCGCCGGCGGAGATGAAGTACGAAATCAATGTTCGCGCGTTCGTCCAAGGAAAGTGTCATTTGATTCATGAAAGATCTCCTGAACCGACAACTGGGGATGGCAGTTCCCCTGGGAAATGGCAGGCTACTATGCGTCCATCTACATCGGGCGTCAACCGAGGGGTCTGGTGGGCACAAATCTCGCGCGCCACAGGACAACGCGGATGAAAGGCACAGCCCGAAGGTCGGTCAATCGCAGATGGCGGTTCGCCCCGCAACACCAACGGCTCACGGCGAACATCCATTTCAGGCAGCGGTGTGGCAGCCAACAGAGATACCGTGTAGGGATGAGCGGGTGTCGCCACCACTACGTCAGCGGGGCCTTCCTCAACGATATTTCCGAGATACATAACGGCGATGCGATGCGAAATTTGATGGACAAGCGCCAAATCGTGGGCCACCACTACATAGGCAATGCCCAAGTCCCGCTGAATGTCGCGAAGCATATTGATTATTTGCGCCTGAATAGAAACATCAAGCGCAGAAACCGGTTCATCCGCGATTAGCACATCCGGTTCCAACGCCAGAGCTCGAGCAATGGCGATCCGTTGGCGCTGCCCGCCAGAAAACTGGGCGGGTAAACGGTCCCCTGCATCCTGCGGCAAACCGACTTCGTTTAATAAATACCGGACACGTTCGGCAACTTCATCACGGCTGCCCCACTTATGGGCGCGCAGAGGTTCAGCAATGATTTCACGGACCCGCATGTTCGGGTTCAGGCTTGCATAGGGATCCTGAAACACCATCTGCATCCGCCGTCGCAATGGTTTCAACGTCTTTTCACTGAGATGTGTCAAATCCTGCCCCTGGAAAAAAACCTGTCCCTTTGTTGGCAACACCGCCCGCATCATAGCGAGCGCCAGTGTGGACTTGCCTGAACCGGATTCCCCCACCAATCCCAGGGTTTCACCTTTCCGGACTGATAAGGAAACACCGTCAAGAGCATGCAGGTGACCGCCGGGCGTGTCATATACCACCGACAGATCATTGACCTGCAGGATCGAATTATCCGACATGACCGTTTTCATCCACCAGCGGATGATGGCAGGCAACCAACCTACCGTTCATATCCTGAAATTCGGGGTCCTCGGAACAGTCGGCACTCGCACTGGCGCACCGCGGTATAAAAGCACATCCGGAAATGCGCTCGTCAGGGCCCGGCGGCATACCCAGAATGGGAGTCAGTTGGGGGCGAGTGAAATCGAACCGGGGTACAGCGGCTAGCAAACCTGCCGAATAGTGGTGTGCAGGGCGATACAGAATGTCAGACACACTTCCCTTTTCCACAATGCGGCCGTGGTACATGACCGCGACCCGATCGCAAACCTCGGCAGCCACGCCGAGGTCGTGTGTGATCAAAATTAGTGCCGCCTTTGCCAACCGCGTCCTTAGCAACTCCAGGATTTGCGCCTGGATGGTTGTATCCAACGCTGTAGTGGGTTCGTCTGCGACGATCAGCGGTGGATGGTTTACAAGTGCCAAGGCAATCATAACCCGCTGACGTAAACCACCCGATAGTTGGTGCGGATAAGCCTCCAGGCGCGTCTCGGGTGATGGGATCCCAACCTCCCGGAGAGCCCGGAGAGCGCGCACGCGCGCCTCGGTGCGAGTTA
>CAJWZI010000234.1 GCA_913049615.1 uncultured Alphaproteobacteria bacterium
ACCGGTAAGACGCTGCTGGCGCGCGCTATTGCAGGCGAAGCTAATGTGCCGTTCTTCACTATTTCCGGTTCCGATTTTGTGGAGATGTTTGTGGGTGTCGGCGCCTCTCGCGTACGGGATATGTTCGAACAAGCTAAGAAAAATGCTCCCTGCATCATCTTCATCGATGAAATCGATGCGGTAGGCCGCCATCGCGGCGCCGGTCTGGGCGGTGGCAACGACGAGCGCGAACAGACCCTGAACCAGTTATTGGTGGAAATGGATGGTTTTGAAGCCAATGAAGGTGTTATATTGATCGCTGCCACCAACCGCCCCGATGTTCTAGACCCCGCCCTGTTGCGGCCCGGCCGTTTCGACCGGCAGGTTGTGGTGCCTAACCCGGATATCATAGGCAGGGACAAAATTCTTAAAGTGCATATGCGCAAGGTACCCGCCGCCCCTGATGTGGAGAGCCGGGTTATCGCCCGCGGCACGCCGGGCTTCTCAGGCGCCGACCTGGCCAACCTTGTCAACGAGGCGGCCCTATTGGCGGCGCGCAAGAACCGCCGAGTAGTTACCATGCAAGAGTTTGAAGAAGCCAAGGATAAGGTCATGATGGGCACAGAACGCCGTTCCATGGTCATGACCGACGATGAAAAAGAACTCACCGCCTATCACGAAGCCGGCCATGCCCTTGTCGGTCTTCTGGTGAAGGGCAACGATCCTCTGCACAAGGTGACCATTATCCCGCGCGGCCGCGCCCTGGGCGTTACCATGAACCTGCCGGAAACCGACAAGTACGGTTTCAAGAAAAGCGAACTATGCGCCAAGCTAGCCATGACATTTGGCGGACGGGTAGCAGAAACCCTAATTTATGGCGCCGAAGATGTGACGACTGGCGCCGGCCAGGATATTCAGCAGGCCACCAACTATGCGCGTCGCATGGTCACCGAATGGGGCATGAGCAAAAAACTGGGACCACTCGCCTATTCCGGTAACGAGCAGGAGGTCTTCCTGGGCCATTCCGTGACCCAGACCAAAAACCTGTCTGACGCCACGGCCAAGATCATCGATGAGGAGATCCGCCGCTTCGCTGAGGAAGCCGAAGCGCTGGCAACCAAGGTGTTGACTGAGAATCTCGATGCCCTGCACGCCGTGGCCACGGCTTTACTTGAATACGAAACTTTGACCGGCAACGAGGTCAAGCAGCTGCTTGAGGGCGGCAGCATCGAACGGCCGGACGAATTTGAGCCGCCGGAAGATTCCACCGCAGCCACTTCCGTACCACCATCCACCAAGGCTAAGAAACCGGAAGGACCGGGCGGCATGGAGCCTGAACCGCAACCTGGTTCCTGACCACTTGGATTGATGGCCAAGGCGGCCCGGAGCCCGGCACACAGCCCTATAGTTGGGATTACTGCGCCTTGGCCCTTGATCATGGGTATCATAAATGTTACGCCCGATAGCTTTCACGATGGCGGGCGTCATGACAGTGCAACTGCCATTGAGCATGGCCGAAAACTGGCAGCGGAAGGCGCGGCCATTTTGGATGTCGGCGGCGAATCTACCCGGCCCGGCGCTGATGATTTGTCCATCGGCGAGGAATTATCTCGCATTATCCCGGTAATCAGGACGCTGGCTAGGGACGGTTTCGTGGTTTCCGTGGACACCCGCAAGCCGGAAGTCATGAAACAAGCAGTCGCCGCCGGTGCCAACATGATCAATGACGTTACGGCCCTACGCCACGAACCGCAAAGTCTGACTGCTGCTGCCGGCCTTGATGTCCCCGTTGTGCTGATGCACAGCCGGGGTACGCCATCGGACATGCAATCCCTGCTGGATTACGACAACGTGGTTGCGAATGTTCACGATGACTTATCCGATCAGGTACAGGCCTGCGTCGCAGCCGGCATTACACGCGAGCGGTTGATCGTGGATCCCGGTATCGGTTTTGCAAAGGATGCCGAACAAAGCGCCATACTTCTGGCTAACCTAGGTCGATTACATGACCTCGGCCTGCCGGTATTGATTGGCGCCTCCCGAAAGTCTTTTATTGGCCATCTGACAGGGACGCCGTGCTCCGAAGATCGGCTTTCCGGTTCCATCGCCGCCGCCTTGTGGGCTGCACAGCAGGGCGCCGCCGTTCTGCGGGTCCATGACGTTGCGGAAACGGTTCAGGCGTTGGCGATATTCAGAACCCTTTGCTATAAAGATTTTAATAACACCACGGCGGAGTGAGAGCGCATGGAGCGCGAGTATTTCGGTACCGACGGCATTCGCGGCACGGCCAACACATGGCCCATGACGGCGGAAATTGCGGTTCGTGCAGGCATGGCAGCGGGACTGCAATTTACCCGAGGTGACCATCGCCATCGAGTAGTGGTAGGCAAGGATACCCGCCTTTCCGGCTATATGTTTGAGCCGGCCCTGACTGCCGGATTCACATCCGTAGGTATGGACGTGATACTGGTAGGGCCGATGCCCACACCGGCGGTGGCCATGTTGACGCAAAGCCTGCGCGCTGATCTGGGCGTCATGCTATCTGCCTCACACAATGCCTATGCGGACAACGGCATCAAATTTTTCGGCCCCGACGGTCACAAATTGTCCGACCGTATTGAGACCGAAATCGAAAAGCGCATGCAATCAGACATGACAACGCACCTGGCCCAGGCCGCCAACCTGGGACGCGCCAAGCGACTGGACGATGCACCCGGCCGCTATATTGAGGCGGCTAAGGCAACATTTCCCTCGGAACGCCGTCTGGATGGATTGAAGGTCGTGGTCGACTGCGCTAATGGCGCTGCTTACAAGGTGGCGCCCACTGTGTTGTGGGAATTGGAGGCGGATGTAATTGAGCTAGGTGTCGATCCGGACGGCTTCAACATCAACCAGGAATGCGGTTCCACCCACCCGGAATACTTGTGCGAACAAGTGGTGGCCCACGGCGCGGATGTGGGAATTGCATTGGACGGTGATGCGGACCGTCTGGTCCTGGCCGACGAAAATGGCCGTGTGGTGGACGGCGATCAGCTTATAGCGGCCATCAGCGATCACTGGGCCAAAACCGGCACCCTAAAAGGCGGCGGCATCGTTGCCACGGTAATGTCGAACTTGGGCCTAGAACGCCACCTGGCTTCGAAGGGCCTCGAGTTGGTCCGCACCCAGGTTGGGGACCGCTATGTTGTTGAGCACATGCGGCAACATGGCTTTAACGTCGGCGGTGAACAATCAGGCCATATCGTAATGTCGGATTTTGGCACCACTGGGGACGGTCTGGTCGCCGCCTTGCAGGTCCTTGGCCTAGTTGTCGCCGAGGGCCGAGCGGTCAGCGAAGTGTGCAGGCGGTTCGAAGCAGTGCCACAACTTTTAAAAAATGTGCAGTATTCCGGCCCCTCGCCCCTGGAGACGCAGCACATCAGCCTCGCCATCCAGGCCCAGCGCAACCGGCTAGGCCCTGAAGGACGGCTTCTGGTTCGACCCTCAGGCACGGAACCTCTAATTCGGGTGATGGCCGAAGGGGATGATCAGGAACTGGTGACTTCTGTTGTAAACGAGCTGATAGAAATGATCGATGAAATGGCGGGCAATTGATGGATCAGAAGCCGATGGGCCGCGTTCTGATCATTGCGGGATCGGATTCGGGCGGCGGCGCTGGCATTCAGGCGGATATCAAGGCCGTGACGGCCCTGGGTGGGTACGCCGCCACAGCCATCACTGCCTTGACGGCACAAAACACCATTGGGGTGCACGGCGTCCACGAGGTCCCTCCCGAATTCGTCACGCAACAAATGGATGTCGTTTTGCGGGATATTGGCGCCGACGCTATCAAGACCGGCATGCTACACCGCACGGATGTGCTCGAAGCGACTATCACTGGCTTGGCTGCAGCTGGCAATGTCCCCCTTGTGATTGACCCGGTTATGGTGGCAAAAGGCGGGGCCTCTTTGTTAGACGTGGACACCCGGGCGGTCGCACGCCGGCGATTGATCCCCCTGGCAACCTTGCTGACACCCAATGTCCCGGAAGCGGAAATCCTGACCGAGATGACCATCACCGATGAGGTTGGCATGGCCGCTGCGGGCCGCAAATTGCTGTCCATGGGCCCCAGAGCTGTACTGATGAAAGGGGGACATTTGCCAGGTAAGAATGTTGTCGATCTGCTGTGAACGAC
>CAJWZI010000235.1 GCA_913049615.1 uncultured Alphaproteobacteria bacterium
TTGCAATTGAAACGTCGCTCAAGGGGCGAATTAAAGCGGATTTCTGCCGCCAGGTGAGGATATGGCACGTATTGTAATGAAATTCGGCGGCACCTCGGTGGCCAATATAGAGTGCTTACGCGATGTTGCCGACCGTGTCGCTGCCGGTGCCAAAGCGGGCGACGAGATTGCGGTGGTTTTGTCGGCTATGGCGGGGACTACCAACCAATTGATCGATTGGACCCGCGAAATGTGCACCCTACATGATGCTCGTGAATATGATGTTGTGGTTTCTGCTGGTGAACAGATCACCATCGGTCTATTGGCGATGGCACTGCAGGAACGGGGCGTGGCTGCTCGGTCCTGGCTAGGCTGGCAAATTCCTATTCAAACAGACGGTGTACATTCTTCCGCCCGAATTGAGGATATCAAGGGAGCCGAAGTCATTCGCCGCATGGGTGAAGGAGAAGTTGCTGTCATAGCGGGATTTCAAGGAATTTCGCCCAACAATCGGGTCACTACTCTGGGCCGCGGCGGCTCGGACACTACAGCTGTGGGTCTGGCCTCTGCCTTAAAAGCGAACCGATGTGACATTTACACGGATGTCGATGGTGTTTACACCGCGGACCCTCGCATCGTGACGGCGGCGAAGAAGCTTGATAGGATTACCTACGAAGAAATGCTGGAGATGGCATCGCAGGGCGCGAGGGTGTTGCAAACTCGCTCGGTCGAACTGGCCATGAACCACCGGGTTCGGGTGCAGGTGCTCTCAAGTTTTAACAATTCACCTGGTACATTAGTTGTTGATGAGGATGAGATCGTGGAACAAGCGGTGGTCAGCGGTATTACCTATGCATCGGACGAGGCAAAGGTAACCCTTTTACGTGTATCGGACCGTCCGGGCGTGGCGGCAGCAATTTTTGGTCCCCTTGCGGATGCCAACGTCAATGTGGATATGATTGTGCAAAGTGCATCACCTGACGGCACTACCACGGACATGACCTTTACTGTAACTCGAGGTGACTTGCCGCGCGTTCAGACAATCCTAAAGGAACGCCGCGAGTCCGTAGGCTTCGATGAAATTATTGCCGATGGTGACGTTGTAAAAGTATCGGTTATTGGCGTAGGCATGCGCAGCCATGCCGGCGTGGCCCAGCGTATGTTCGCGGCCTTGTCCGAAAAAGGCATCAACATTCACACCATCTCGACCTCCGAGATCAAGATCTCGGTATTAATCGGTGCTGAATACACCGAATTGGCCTTGCGTAGTTTGCATTCAGCTTATGGATTGGATGCCTCTTGAGTGGTTTGGATTATACAGTCCTGCATAGTCCATCCTCCTTGGGTCGGGGCAGCCGTCTGGCATGAGCGCGGCAGCGGTACCGTCAGGCCCACGGATCCTACTGCGCCGCTTGCGCGAAGTAATGGCCGGGGAGGGCAAGGCGCAACAGCGCATGGACCAACTCGTCACTGTGATCGCGGCGAACATGGTGGCCGAAGTTTGTTCGATATATCTGCTGCGGAACGGTGTGCTGGAATTATTCGCCACAGAAGGTCTGAACTCGAGTGCAGTGCATAAGACGACCTTGCGCATCGGAGAAGGCCTGGTCGGGCAGATCGCGCAATTAGCTAAACCCATGGCCCTGTCTGAAGCTCGCTCCCACCCCAATTTCGCTGCTCGTCCGGAAACCGGTGAGGAGGACTATCACTCGCTCATGGGCGTGCCGGTCTTGAGGGGTAGACGAGTGGTTGGCGTCTTGGTCCTGCAAAACAGGAGCAATCGAAACTATACTAACGACGAGATTGAGGCCATGCAGACCATAGCTATGGTCCTCGCGGAAATGGTCGGCGGTGCCTTGCAGGAAGAGGCGCCTGGTGTTGGTGCCTTCGGCGCTAATGACTTGCCTCGCCGTTTGGCGGGGCTGCCCTTGAACGAAGGTTTGGCGCGAGGGGTAGCGGTCTTGCACGCTCCGCGCATTGTGGTGGAACGTCATGTGGCGGATGACGTGGATGTGGAGGCCGAACGACTGACCGCAGCTCTGGGCGAACTGCGCGATCAGGTCGACAGCATGTTGCAGGCCGCCATTGCAGAGCCGGGAGGGGAATCCCGCGATATTCTTGAAACTTATCGCATGTTCGCCCATGACAAGGGATGGATGGCGAGGCTACATGAGTCCATTCAGGGCGGTTTCACAGCGGAAGCTGCTGTCGAGCGGGTACAGGTGGAGAATCGTGTCCGCATGTCTGAGATAACTGATGCCTATCTGCGGGAGCGGCTGCATGATTTAGAGGATCTTTCAAACCGCCTAATGCGTCATTTGACGTATTGTGGCCAAATGCCTGAAGGTGAACTGCCGGAAGACGCAGTGGTAGTGGCCTGGAATATGGGTCCAGCGGAATTGCTGGATTACGATGTGGAACGGGTCAAGGCATTGGTTTTGGAGGAAGGATCTCCCACGTCTCATGTAGCTATTGTCGCCCGCGCCCTGCAAATTCCGGTGATCGGCCGTTTAGAACAGCTTTTGGAGTCGGTAGAGAGCGGCGACGATTTGGTAGTGGATGGCGATAACGGGCAACTGTTCATCCGACCGACTGGCGATGTTTTGGAGGCCTTTACTGCTAATTTGAATTTGCATCAGGCCAAGGCGGCGCAATATGCCGCCTTGCGCGACGAACCGGCAATCAGCCGGGATGGAACTCGGATAGAGCTGAACTTGAATGCCGGTCTACTTGTCGATTTGCCGCATCTAGATGAAACGGGGGCGGACGGTATTGGTTTATATCGCACCGAGTTTCATTTTATGGTGCGGGCTACCCTGCCTACTGTTTCCATGCAAACGCAATTCTATAGCCGGGTGATGGACCAAACCGGCAATCGACCCGTTGTATTCCGGACACTTGATGTAGGCGGCGACAAAATTTTACCCTATCTGGCCCGCCACGATGATGAACAGAACCCGGCAATGGGCTGGCGCGCAATTCGTCTGTCACTGGACCGCCCCGTTTTACTACGCATGCAAATACGGGCATTGTTGAAGGCGGCGTCGGGCCGGCCGCTAAGCATAATGTTTCCTATGATCGCGGACGTATCGGAATTCAAGGCGGCCCGAGCTTTGTTAGATAGGGAAGTCGCTCGACAAGACCGTATAGGTGAAAAAGCGCCGTCGTCCTTGCGGGTGGGCACCATGCTGGAAGTGCCCAGCCTGGTCTGGCAATTGTCTTCGTTGCTACCGCTTGTTGATTTTGTTTCAATTGGCAGCAATGATTTGATGCAATTCTTGTTCGCATCAGACCGCGGCAACCCGCGTTTGGCGAACCGCTATGATGAACTGAGCCCTTCTGCTCTATCCTTGGTACGGGATATTGTGCAGCGCTGCGATGATGCGAAGGTGCCCGTTAGTCTATGTGGGGAAGCCGCCGGGAGGCCAGTAGACGCCATGGCTTTAATCGGCCTGGGCCTGCGCAGCATATCCATGGGTGCGGCATCGGTCGGCGCCGTTAAAATGATGGTCCGAAGTCTCGATATTGCGTCATTAAAAGCCTTTATGGTGGATATTTACGATTCTCCAGAACATACGTTGCGCAATGTCTTTGTTAAATTTGCCGAATACAATAATGTTTCTATTTAAACAATTGCAATTGTTCGGATTTTCTTGAGCTGCTAAAAACGGCTTCTTTGTTCTCCACGGAGAAATACTCAAGAACACATGCCGTTGGTCCATTATTGGCCTATGCGGTATTGGTGACGAGCCCGCCAGGGGCTAGTCTGAAAGATGTCGCTATGACCGATCGAGATAGGTTAAACGAATGGCCCGATGATAAGTTACCGCATGACAACTCGGTCGGACTGCGTCGGCGTATTGTCCAGGGGTTGGATATGCAACAGATTGAAGAGCCCGTGGTAGTCGAAAGTTATTCGGGAATTGGAACGGAATTACGAGCTGAACGGCAACGCCGTCAGATCACCCTTTTTGATGTGTCGAATGCCCTGCGTATTCAGCAGAGTCATCTTGCTGCCCTGGAAGAAGGGCGGGTCGCTGATTTGCCGGGCGCGACCTATGCCACGGGTTTCCTACGCACGTATAGTAATTTTTTGGGCCTGGATGGTGAGGAAATCGTCCGTCAGTACAAGAGTGAGGGGGCTTTGACACATGGCGAACG
>CAJWZI010000236.1 GCA_913049615.1 uncultured Alphaproteobacteria bacterium
TTCTTGGCGTAGGCGGCATTGCGCTTGTGGTTCATGTAGTAGGAATCCGCTCCGAAGAAGCCGGTGCGCGACATCGCGGAGGCGTAAGTCCATAAATCCTCTTCGCTGACTACAAGGTCGTCACGAGGGACGTCCGGAGCAACATTGTCCGGACCGAACCAGCCTCCATGTTTGCGCACGAATGCAGTTCGCGAAGGCTTGCCCCTACCGGCCGGATCGCCACCGCGAAATAATGCCTTGGCGGTGTTGTACGGATTGGCCTCAAAACCGGCGGTGGCATGAGCAAAATTTTCCTCGTAGAAGCACATGTATTCCCATTGACCAGCAGGAAACTCATCGACGGGATATACTGAACGGTCGACCGTGGCTATCAAGCCCTCCAGACCGTGCTCGACGACGCCGTAAGGGATACACAGGCTGGATACCGCCTGCACGCGATCAGGATGATGAGAGGCAATGTTCCAGACCACGGGGCTACCCCAGTCGTGGCCAATCCAAACAGCCCGCTCTCGGCCCAGATCGTCAAGCAACTCCATCATGTCGGCGACGATTTCCACCTGGGCGTAGTCCTCATGCTTGTTGGGCACGGACGACCGGCCGTAGCCGCGCATGTCCGGTGCAATACAACGAAAGCCAATAGCCGCCAGGGCCGGCAGCTGATGTCGCCAACTGATGGATAATTCCGGCCAGCCGTGCACGAAAATAAGAAGCGGGCCGTCCTCCGGCCCTGCCGCCTGATAGAAGGTCGTGTGCCTTTTGGATTTGGTTACGTGTTCAGTGATGCTGACTGTCATCCCTGCTTCTCCTACTGTGGGCCAGTATCTCCGTATTGCCGCCATAGCAACAGAGCTTACGGCCGACGGCAAGTACCTTTGGGAACGCCGCAGGAATGTTCTCTGCAATTACCAAGAATGCGGACTTCATGTGGAAATTGAGCCTGAGATAGGCATACATAACCCATTAAGCATCCTGTATGCTGCTAAGCGTATTGGAGGCATCAAGGTAGTGACCGACATTAAGCAGTGGCTGGAGAACCTCGAACTCAGCAAATACGAAGAGGTATTCCAGACCAATGCTATCGATATGGACGTGTTGAACGAGCTTGACGAGAGTGATCTTGAGAAGTTGGGTGTGGCCGCCCTCGGCCATCGCAAGAAGATGCTGAGAGCCATTGCCAGCTTGTCTAATCCTCAAGGGTCGGAAGTCACCTCAAATGATGTCGCCGCCATACAGCGGCAACACGAAGTCGTAATCCCAAAGCATATCGCCGAACGCATAACCGCAGAGGCTGATGGACGGCTGGGAGAGCGCAAATTTGTGACTGTATTCTTCGCAGACATTTATCAGTCGACGGCCCTAACCGAGGATCTAGATCCTGAGGACGCGCAGCATTTGTTGGATAGCGCAATTGACCAAATGGCGGCCGCCGTGCATCGCTACGATGGCATTGTCAATAAGGTGCTAGGCGATGGCATCATGGCTCTATTCGGTGCGCCCTTGGCGCTGGAAGACCACGCAGTGCGGGCCTGTTACGCAGCCTTATCAATGCAGGATGCCATGCGATCCGCCGCCGCAGAAACGCGGCGACAATTCGGCACGGAAATCCAAGCGCGTATAGGTTTGCATAGCGGTGAAGTTCTGGTTCGTTCGATCAAGAATGACTTTAGTGTGGATTATGACGCGACGGGAAGCGCCGTCCACATTGCCTCTCGTATGGAACAACTAGCCCTTCCCGGAACCATTCGATTGAGCCACGAAACGCGGCGCCTGGTTGGAGACCTAGCGACCGCGCAGTCATTGGGGCCTCTCTCCATAAAGGGCTTGAGCGAGCCATTGGAAGTATACGAACTGCTTCAACTGGATACCGGCATTACCCGCCACATTGCTAAAAGCCGGAACCAATCGCCCCTAATTGGAAGGCGCCAGGATCTTTCAATTATGCAGCAAGCTTGGCAGTCGGCTGTTCAAGGGCGTGGTCAAGCGATGATAATTTCAGGCGATGCCGGGGTCGGAAAATCACGCCTTTACCAGGACTTCCTCGTGTCCTTGCCACCAAACGAGGGCCGAATTCTACGGGGTAACTTCCCTGTCCACGGCGAGGCGATGCCATTTCAGGGACTTGTGTCCTTACTGTCGGAGTATTTTGGAATTAATTCCGATGACAGTCATGACCAGTTACGTGAACGTCTAAGCGTCGGTCTCTCAAAATTGGGTGATGCTTCGGTGGGATTGCGGTCACCCTTATTGGCTTTATTTCAGGTGCCGCTGGATGATGATCAGTCATGGCAGATGGCTGATCCGATGCAGCGCAGGCGTCGGACGCTTAATTCCTTAATTGAGTTCATTTCGCTCTTGGCCAACAGCTCACCCTTAGTGCTAAATTTTGAAGACTTGCAAAGGGCCGACAGCGACAGTCTGGTTTTTTTTGAGGAGTTCATAGAGGCATTATCCGGGCTGCCAATCCTCTTGTTGTTGAACCACCGAACTGAGTTTACGAACGCCTGGGCCAACATGGGGCATTGCCAGCTGCGCGAACTGCCACCACTTGACGTGGATGCCTCCGGCGAACTTCTGGATGAATTGCTGGGCAAGGACGAGGGCCTGAACGAACTAAAGGGCATGCTTGTTGCCCGCTCTGGCGGCAATCCATTGTTCCTTGAAGAGGCTTTGGGGGAGTTGGTGGAGAGCGGAGCGTTAATTGGCGAGCCGGGGCAAAGGACCTTGCAGACGCCCGTAAACCGCCTGAAAACCCCGAACTCGGTGCAAGGCATCATCGCCGCGCGAATTGATCACCTGACAACACAGGAAAAGGAAGTATTGCAAATTGCGGCCGTGCTTGGTGATGAAGTTCCGCTTTCCTTACTTGAACGAATTGCTGAAATCTCTCTTTTGGATTTGAGGGCCGCCTTGGCGCGCTTGAACGATCTTGGCTACTTGTTGGAGGCGGAGTTATTTCCGGACATCGTATATCGCTTTAAGAATGCGTTTATGCAGCAGGTAACATACGACGGCATTTTAAGAAGCCGACGACGAACGTTACACGGTCAACTGGCGACCGAAATAGAGGGTCGTTATGCGACCCGTGTCGCAGAAGTCGCTGAAATTCTTGCTCATCATTTTGAACACGGCGAGATACTTGATGCCGCAATCAAGTACCTCTTGGTCGCCTCCGAGAAGGCGGAAGCCAATTTTCAATATGCAACCGGCGTAGCTTTTTGTCATAGGGCGGATTTGTTGTCGGCGGATAAGGATAATCTGCTTGCAGAACGGTGTAGGGCATTGGCGCGCCAGGGTGATTTGCTGAGTTTGCTGGGCGATTGGGAGGGCGCAAACAAATTTTACGATCAGGTCAAAGGTTTGGCCCATGACGATGAACTCACCCAGGAAGTCTTGCTTCGCAGACACAATTTCCAAATGGTTGAGAGAGACGGTTTGCGACTTGGGTATCTTAGTCATGGATCAGGAGATGAAATTTTATTGTTCGTGGTGCCTGGTTCCTACAATCACGCGTTGTTTCAGCCGCTGATCCCGCTTTTGTCTCAGGACTATCGCATTGTATCCGTACAACTGCTGGGCCAGGGCGCCTCCGACCCTCCGCGCTCAGGGCAAACCCTCAAGGACAGCTCGGGTGATATTGCAGAAATTGTGCGAACAATCGGCGGCCGCGTAACCGGTATTGGTATTTCGCGTGCTTCAAATATGCTGACGCATGCCGCGTTGGCTAATCCGGACCTGTTTGACCGCCTCGTCTTCGTTTCGGCGCCGGCCGACGACGGAGTTGGGAACTCTCGTTTTCCGCGGCCACGAGAGGTTGTTGAAGAATTCAATGCTGCTGTCGAGGCGGAAGATTGGCCACAGGTCGCGCATTTGATGGCGTCTAATGTAGTTCCTGAACCTGATGCTCAGGATCTGCGCAAATTAATCGAGGGTACTATGATGAATGCCGATCGAGAATTTCTTCGGCACTTCTTCGATCCCAATCCAGAAATGGATATTTCTGATGTGGTAGCAGACTTAGAGATACCCGTTCTAGTTATGCATGGAACGGCGGATGTGCAGGCGCCGTTCCATGGATCGGAGCATCTTGCTCGACAAATCGGGAACAGCCAGCATTAC
>CAJWZI010000237.1 GCA_913049615.1 uncultured Alphaproteobacteria bacterium
TCAAAATAATACTAAAAGTGTGTTTTGAAATTGAACCCAACCGCGACGGCAGCTTAGGGCCCCCTCCCTGCTCGGCCATCACGGCTGTGGTGATCTTGGCCGCATCTTGCGACACTACTTTGTAACGGTCCGGTAGAACACCAGATCAAAATTGGCGCCCGAGACGAAGTTTCTCACGTTTTTCTGGCTGGCAACCTGTTCGCTTTTTTGGAACATGACGGTGAAAGGCCCGTCCATTTGGACCGCGCGCTGCAGGTCCTTATACAACCGTTCCCGCTTCACCAGGTCCAGTTCCTTCGCAGCGCCTTCCGTCATAGCGTTTATCGTAGGGTTGTCCCAGCTCGTTCGCCAGGCCAGTTTGCCGGTCAACTTCGCTTCCAATCTGTTGTCAGGATTATGAGCAAAGGCATCGGCGTTAGAGTGCGGGTCCACATAGTCCGGCGACCATTGCGCGACGATCAATTGATGCTTTCGCGCCCGATATTTCGGCCACAGTGTCTTGCCCTCGGACAAGATGATCTCAGATTTAACGCCGATCTTAGCTAGAGATGCCTGCACTGTTTGGGCGATTTCTGGGTAGGGGGATTTCCTTAAAGTATCGATGACAATGGAAAACCCGTCACCATGGCCCGCCTCGGAAATTAGAGCCTTGGCTTTGGCAAGATCCATCTTAAAGGGCTTTTCATCTAAGGATCCCCACAAACCCGACGGCCAGAACGCCTGGTGAATTTTGTACTGACCGGCTAGGAAGGAATTGGCCATGCCTTCATAGTCAACCACATAGCGAATTGCCTTGCGCACCTTGTCCTTACCCAGAATGGGGTGGGCGTTGTTGGTTGCCATGTATATCAGCGCGGCCTTGGGGTAGTCGCCGACCACGATGCCGGTATTGGTTTTCAGACCCTTTATTTGGTCCGGCGTCAGGTCCCGGGCCATGTCAGCATCGCCTTTTTCGACCATCAGGCGCTGAGCTGAATTCTCCGGCACATGGCGCATGAGCACGCGCTTCATGGCCGGGGCGCCATGGCGGTATTTAATATTGGAAACTAAGGTGACTATCTCGTTCGCCTTCCATGTCTGCAGACGATAGGGTCCTGATCCGGCAGAATGGTTTTTCAACCAGCCATGTCCCAGGTCGCCATCCCTCTCATGCTTCATCACCTCTTTCATGTCGACGACGGAACCGACACCGGCAGAGAGCGCGTTTAACAACAGGCCCGGCGAAAAATCTGCCGTCATGGTGACGGAGACGTGCGTGCCATCCACGGGCTTGATCAGGCCATCCACGTTGTCCTTGTTCCAACCAAACTGGGTCAGGATGAAGGACGGTGTCTTTTTCAGTTTTATTACCCGACGCAAAGAAAATGCCATATCGTTCGCGGTGACAGGATTGCCGGAATGGAATATCTGGCCACCACGAACCTTGAAAACGATAGTTTTTCCGTCACCACTAATTTGGTAGTTTTCAGCCACGCCGCCGACCAACTTGCTCAGATCCTCTGCTTCGAACATCATAATTCGGTCATAGATATTCGCGATGACTTCGCCACCGGTAAACTCAAAGACTTCCGCCGGATCCAAGGTAATCAGGTCATCGATATTCTTGGCCATGATCAACATATCTTTTGGTGTGCCAGCCTCGGCCGGGCGCGCCATGGGTAACGCCGAAGCCATAACAAGCGCGGCGGTAAGGGCAACGCCTTTAGTTTTCAGATTCATTTTCCTCTTCCTTGCTGTGGCAAATTGGCCGTTGTCGCTCACGACGCATTAGCGCGTTTATTGTCTTTCGTGATAGGCTTGCAGGCAAGGACCTATCATGACAGAAAATACTATTTCAGCAGTTGTTTGGGGGGTCGGCGTCGCTTAGATTTGTGGACCGCGAGCAGGGGCCACGCTGTACTTCCCAAAAATATTATCCGACAATTTGTGCCTTCGTCACGAAATGGTCGTAGCCAGCGTCGCAATAAGATGCGGCACTGCCACTGTTTGCGAATACCGGAATGGCAACCACATGCAAGCTGTTGTATAGCGAATCTCTTTTGAGAAATTTGGTCAACTTTGTAACCAATTAATCAGGAAAATGTATGTCGCTCATGACCAGGTCGGATCCGATTTTCCGGCAATATTCATGATATGGCTAGATCAGCAAATACTGGCGCTCGGGCGGCAGCTCCGACGAGCCTACGTGCTATCCCCGTACCTTTGACGAGGTAATTCAAGCCTTGAATTACTAGGACTAGTTCCTCAACTACACCGGTGTCTATCGTGGTGATTTGCGACAAAATATCTTCATAATTCCCAGTCCAATCTGCTCATCAGAAAGGGCCTAGCAGTCATATCATCCGTTGTTCAACCGCTTGAGAGCGGACGGCTTTTTGAATTTTTTCGAATGCGCGAACTTCAATCTGACGAACTCTTTCACGGCTGATATTATAGACGTTGGAAAGTTCCTCCAAAGTCTTTGGCTCATCCGTCAGGCGCCGCTCCTTGATGATATGTTTTTCGCGGTCATTTAGATTACCCATAGCGTTCATTAGTAATTCGCGGCGCTGCTGCAACTCTTGCGATTCCGCCAGTTCCGTCTCCTGATCGACGCTGTCGTCCACCAGCCAGTCCTGCCATTCCCCCTCGCCCTCAGCCCGCAAAGGCGCGTTCAGCGAGTTGTCCGGTGCGGCCAACCGCCGGTTCATGGACACGACATCTTTTTCCGGCACATTAAGAGCGGTGGCAATCTTTTCCACCTGATCAGGTCTCATATCACCTTCGTCAATGGCCTGGATTTGACCCTTTAGTTTCCGCAACTTGAAGAACAACTTTTTCTGTGCCGCCGTAGTTCCGATCTTGACCAGAGACCAAGAACGCAGGATGTATTCCTGAATATTTGCACGTATCCACCACATGGCATAGGTGGCGAGGCGGAAACCACGTTCCGGTTCGAACCGTTTTACCGCCTGCATCAGGCCGATATTGCCTTCCGCGATTAGTTCGGCCACAGGCAAGCCGTAACCACGATAACCCATGGCGATCTTAGCTACCAGACGCAGGTGAGACGTCACCATCTTGTGCGCGGCCTCACGATCATCATGTTCCCGCCAAGCCTGTGCCAGCATATATTCTTCCTCGTGCGACAACATTGGGTATTTGCGAATGTCTTGCAGATAGCGGGATAAACTTGCCTCCGGCGTCGGTGCCGGCGGCAACCTTATGCCGGCATCCCGGCCTTTACTCTCACTGGTAGTAGCCGATTTCAGGATCGCTGCGCCCTGGGAAGAACTGGCCGACATCTTGGCGTCGGATTCTGACTCTATGGTTTTTGTATCGGTTGCACCCATGGCTTCACCCATACGCCGCATGACGGCGCCTTGATTGCAAAAGAAATACTCGGTCAGCTGTTGTGCTAGTCTTTATGCTACTGAAATATAACGATAATGTCAAGAAATGCGAACCGAATGGCTCTTCCCCTCCGCATCGCTGAACACACAGCCAGCACGACGCCCCCAAGCCGGTCAGCCGCTATCTAACCGTTGAAACTGATCCAGCAGCGTCTGCATCTCATATGGGGGATCGGAACGGAAATTCAAGTCCTGGCCAACCACAGGGTGACGGAAGCCAAGCTCGACTGCGTGCAAGGCCTGGCGCCGGAAATTTTCAACCGTGAGGCGCAATTTATCGTGCAATCCGGCTATTCGGCTCCGGCGCTCGCGACCGTATAGCGGATCGCCCAAAACAGGATGGCCCAGGGACGTCATATGCACCCTGATCTGATGGGTACGCCCGGTTTCCAGTTGACAATCGACGACCGCAGCGACCGAACCAAATGTCTGCATAAGTTTATAATGGGTTACTGCCGGCTTGCCACCCGCGGACACGATCGCCATCTTTTTTCGGTTGTTTGGGTCTCGACCGATATTGCCCTCTACACGGCCCTCAACCTGGAGCGGCCGGCCCCAGACTAATGCGCGATAGCGCCGCTGAATATCATGCCGGGCAAACAGGGTGCTCAAACCCACATGGGCTGCATCATGTTTTGCGACCACTAGCAATCCGGATGTATCCTTGTCTAGGCGATGAACAATGCCCGGCCGACGCACTCCACCCACACCCGAAAGA
>CAJWZI010000238.1 GCA_913049615.1 uncultured Alphaproteobacteria bacterium
GTGCCAATGGATTTGGTATAACCATGCCAGTGTAGGAGAAGTATTAGTAGCTGGCCAATCCCTATTGACCAGATTTCTTGAAAATCACTAGTGGAGACAGCGCCTTGTTTAGATCTTCCAGAGCCTTTGTCCACTGTTTGGTGCTTTCGCAACCAGTGCTCAGCAGGACAACGACGAACATACCGAGCAAAATAGATTTTCTCATTCATAAACCGGGAATTCATGAATTTTATTGATGTTAGTACTCATAGGATTACCCCCTTCGGATTATTTAATAAAACATTGTCACAGCCCTGACGGGCCTGTCTACGACTGACAGATGGATTTGCACCAGCGGAGTGTGTCCGGGCAATTGCCAATCTTTCAAGTCTGTGCGTTTACACCGAGACCTAAGAGTTTGAAAATTTAAATTTCAAGCGCCTGCGTACTTAGCAATATTGGTTCTTATGTTCGCATTCCATCGTGTTAGCGAAGCCATCAGTTAGACAAAATATAATCATCGTTATCGTTTCGGTCTGGGCAGCAGTAGGAATAATACCAGTGAGCAAGCTGCCGTGAGTGCACATAAGATGAAGGCACCCCGGTAATCGCCGTCGACGTCTCGTAGATAGCCAGCAACCGCCGGACCCCAGCAGCCAAGGATGCCAGCACCGCCGAAGATGAAGCCACCGATGGCGCCGGCATGAGCGCGGCCAAACAGATCACCTACCAGAGCCGGAAACAGTGACGCAATGCCTCCGTAGAAAAAGCCGAACACCGCTGCTCCGAGGTAAAGCATGGTCATGTCCCTGGTCGCAAGAAAGATCAGAAATGCCGCGAGCTGCACGAATAGCGTTATTAACACTGCCTGTTTGCGGCCGATGCGGTCGGACAACATGCCCAAGGTGATACTGCCGAACAAAGCGAACAATCCGATGACGCTAATGGCCATGCCACCACTCATCGCAGACAGGCCAATGTCGCGCGCGAAGACCGGCACATGCACAAATGGTACGGTGATTGTCAAAAAGGTTAATGCAAAAGCAAGCAAGAACAGCCAGAGCGATAGAGAGCTGCGCGCCTCAGCCAAGGTCCAGCTTGCCGCATCGTTCGGTACCGCGCTGCGGCCGCGACCCTCGCCGATAGCAGAGGTTCCCGTACCGTCGGGTTGTAGTCCCATCGACTCAGGGCTGCGTACCATTAAGCGTGCGACGATATTGATCAGCACCAGCATGCTCGCCCCGAGAGTGAACAGAGCAATCCGCCAATCCGTTACGGCAATGATGAAAGATGCGAGCATCGGTACCACGAGGATGCCGCAACTGGCGCCGCACGAGACAATGCCCAATGCCAGGCCCCGCTGGCGATGGAACCAGCGCACCACCGTCATGTTGCAGGGAATATAAGCAGTGCTCATGCCAACAGCGGCGACGATGCCGTAGCACAGATACAATTGCCACTGGTCGGACATCTGGCTTGTTGCCGTAATGCCCAAGCCCAACATCACGCCACCTAAAGCAATCACCCGCCGTGGCCCCAGCGTATCCGTCAGCCGTCCGCTGACCAAGCTGAAGCCGGTATAGATCATGCTGTACAACGAGAATGCACCGCCCAGGCTGGCCCGCTGCCAACCCAATTCATCCAGCATGGGGGGCACGAAGACACCAAACGAATATTGCACGCCATAAGTCAGGAACAGCACCAGGAAAGCACAGCCCACAACAATCCAACCATAGAAGGGGGTATTCACGCCATTCCAAAAACTGACCAAGTCCCCATGCTATTAGCAATCCTTTTTGCCGGCCTTTCTCAGCCATGTTTTACTCTTTTCTACTAAAATCACCAGCAATGCTAGCCAATGCAACTTGAAATGGTCTGGTGCATCCGAGTGCGTAACGCCATAGAATTGCGCCAGTGTTTTGGAGGGGTAAACTGGTGGAGATTAGCAAGAAAGAATTATCGGCTCGAATGGGCTCTGCATTCTCCACGAACCAAGCTGGTTGATCCTACCAAGTGGTTGGTTAAAAATTATTATAAATTCAATTACTTATTTGCAAATAATTTGTCAGCGTTTGCACCAGCATGTAATTCAACTTTGTATAAGCCTCTATTGCCAGGTTGCCTCCCATATTCAAATATCCGCCTACTTGGCTATTCACAACTGAATTGTTGGTGATGGCTTCGATCTAAATTTTAGAATAACCAGCCTCACCCAACATGGATACCAATGTACCGCGAAGGTCATGCCAATGCAGATCGTTGGCTTTGGCTTTTACTCTGTTTGGGTTGAAATTGCGATGCAGGTTTGACTAGGTCCGTGGCTGGCCAGAAGGGTTGGTAAAATAATCGGCCCGACCCGAGGCTGAAATTCATGACCTGTTGTAGTGGCTGCAAATTGTGAATTGGCAAATTAACTTCCGCCCTAATTTTTCTTGCTTCACATGTGGAAGAAGGGCTACGGCCTTGAGCGCCTGCGTAAGGCCCTGAACGAACTGGCAGAGCACAAAAGGTTGATCACGCTGAATTAGGCAGGGCAAAATTGGATATCCATGATCCGAGCAAAACAAAAGTTTCAACCCGAGTCGCAAATCTTTATCGCCGACCAGGTAGCTGCTCGCCTGGGTAAGGGCGAGACATGGTTTTACGAAAACCGTCGCCAGTTATCCGCTCAAGGCTTTCCAAAGCTCTATTTTACAACAGTGGCGTGCTTGCCTATGCTGCCACAGAGATGGCGCGGAACACGCTGTAAAGTTTTATAACGGCGTCTCCCCCGCTCGGCACATGGTGATTGAGGAGTCTGGGAAGCATGGCGGAAACCACAATCGAAACCGAAACAACCGAACGCGGCGAGCCTGATACGCCGATCGTTGGTCCACCTGTTTTCGTCTGGCCACCGCGACCGGTTGCCGCGGCCAAGTTTCTGTTCGGCTATCCGGGCTATTTCGTGCCCATGAACATCCTTTACATGATCCTGGCTGTCGTCACCTGGTTCTGGCTGACGCCGGATCTCGCAACCATGCAGACCTTCCAGTGGGATTGGGTCGCCATAGTATATGGCCGCAACCTGGCGCTCACCTTCCTGGTGTTCGGCGGACTGCATTGGCGCTTTTACACGAAGAATGCCCAGGACGAGCGTTACATGCTCAACCGCAAAGCCCCGACGGTGTCACATCGACGGTTCCTTTTTGGCAACCAGGTGCGCGAGAATATGTTCTGGACCGCGGGCAGCGCGGTCGCCATCTGGTCGGCCTACGAGGTCGTGACCCTGTGGGCCTTCGCGAACGGCTATGTCCCGATGCTGAGCTGGGAGGCGCATCCGGTCTATTTCGTGCTGTTGTTTTGCGCAATTCCAATCATTCGCGACGCACATTTCTACTTTGTGCACCGCCTGTTACACTATCGCTGGTTCTATCGCTCCGTGCATCAGTTACATCACAAGAATGTCGATATCGGTCCGTGGTCTGGCATGTCGATGCACCCGGTGGAACACATCCTATATTTCAGCGGCATCCTGTTGCATTGGGTTCTGTTGTCGCACCCCATGCACGCCATCTTCCATGTACAGGCGACGGGACTGACGCCCGCCATGGGCCATGTCGGTTACCACAAATGGCAAAGCAAGGACGGCAACGCTCATTCGATCGGCCAGCGCTATTTCCACTATCTCCATCACCGATATTTCGAGTGCAACTACGGCGGTGATGGGACAGTGCCGCTCGATAAGTGGTTCGGCACCTGGCATGATGGTACGCCGGAAAGCCATGACTTCATGCGCGGCCGCCGCAAGCAAGCGCACGGTGTCTGACGGCGCTACGCTAAGTCGCTTTTGACACCTCACTTTCTATGAGCTGAGTGGCACCATTGGTTATGACCCCGAAACTGGCCTCCCGCGTGAGGCAATTTTCTCAGGCAGGGTCAGGAGTGGTACAATACTGGATGGGCCGCTTTACGATGCTGGCGTGCTATTGAGCCTGGCTTTGCAATACGGGACACCGGCCACCGCCTTGGCAAAATCTGTCAGCCACCTCGAAGACGGCTCAGCAGCTAGTCCTCTGGGAGAATGGATCGATGCCATCGTCAAGGAAGTCGAAGCTGCCACGTCGAACCAATGATTTAGCCGGGGCGCTGCGG
>CAJWZI010000239.1 GCA_913049615.1 uncultured Alphaproteobacteria bacterium
CAGGGCTCTCAAATCGGTTTTTGGACGGGCGCCAATGTGGGAGATGGCCTCCGCCGCGGTGATGCCCGCCATGCGACCGCATTCCGGCAGGCAGCGCCCGGTCGCATATCCCATTAGGAATCCAGCTGCATATAGGTCACCGGCGCCAGTGGTATCCACGACGTTGTCTATCGGTTCGGCGTCAATGATATGAACTTCGTCCTTGGTCGTAATTACCGAGCCTTTTTCCGCGCGGGTCACGGCGGCGATTTTGCAATGTCCCCGCACGGACTGAATAGCTGCGTCGAACGTTTCCGCTTCATAAAGAGAAATGATCTCCTGCTCATTGGCGAACAGTATATCCACCTGATGTTGCACCAGATCCACGAACTCATCCCGGTGCCGGTCCACGCAAAAACCGTCCGACAGGCTTAAAGCAACCTGGCGCCCTGCTGTTCGGGCGGTGGCTATGGCTTTTAAAAAGGCTTCCTTTGCGCGGGGGGGATCCCAAAGGTAGCCTTCGAGATAAGTAATGGCGGAGGCGGCGACCACAGCCTCGTCCACGTCATCTGGGCCCAGTTCTACACAGGCGCCCAGGAAGGTATTCATGGTGCGCATTGCGTCTGGCGTAACCGCGATCAGACAGCGCGCCGTTGGAGCTCCGCCTGCGGCCGGCGCTGAGGGGAAATCTACACCAATGTTTCGAATGTCATTTGAGAATGTTTGGCCCATTTGGTCGTCCCGGATCTTACCAAAGAAACAAGCCCGGCCGCCCAACGCGGCGATCCCAGCAACAGTATTAGCCGCAGATCCACCAGAGGCCTCCGTCCCTGAACCCATGGCCGCATAAAGTTCTTCCGCCTTTTGGGCATCAATCAGGGCCATAGACCCTTTAACCATGCCATGTTCTTTCAAAAATGTGTCTTCTGCGGGCGCAAGAACGTCGACAATTGCATTGCCGATGCCAAGCACATCATATCTGATTTCTGCCATTATATGCTCACGCTATTGCGAAAATGGGACCGGGCAGTATAGAAGGCACTTCGCAGGGCGCAAGCTGTGCCAGTGAATTGAGCTAAGGAGAGCCCATGACCGAATTGTGGCGCAAATCCGCGCAGGAAATGGTGGGTCTATTGAAGGCCGGCGAAATAAGACCAAGCGAGGCAATCGATATTGCTGCCGAACGGATCGAGGAAACCGATGGTGCAGTCAATGCCATGGTCACGTGCTGTTTCGATCGGGCCCACGAACATGCTGCGCACCTAGAGGCGGAAGGGCACCCGAATGATCCGGGCGCAGGCTATCTTTATGGACTGCCGATCTCAGTCAAGGATTTGGCTCATGTTGAAGGAGTGCTGTGTACAGAAGGCTCTCCAATCTACAAGGACCGAATTTCCACGGAATCGGACTTGATGGTCAAAACCCTGGAAGCCAACGGCGCTATTGTCATCGGCAAATCTAACACGCCGGAATTCGGTGCTGGTGCCAATACTTTCAATGAAGTCTTTGGCGCCACGCGTAACCCGTGGGACACTCGCATGAATGCGGGCGGATCGTCGGGTGGCGCAGCCGTTAATCTGGCGACGGGGCAATGCTGGCTAGCGACGGGCAGTGATTTGGGTGGCTCTTTGCGCATTCCCGGCGCCTTCAACTCGGTGGTCGGGTTCCGTCCCAGCCCAGGGCGCTGTCCGCGCGGCCATTCAAAATTTCTGGGACGATTCAATGACATGAGTGTTTCCGGACCGATGGCCCGAAATGTCACGGATGTGGCTCTGATGCTAGATGCCATGGTCGGTCAATATCCTGCTGATCCCATCTCGTTACCCATACCCAACGTACCATTTTTAACTGCCGCGCAAATGGCCACGCCTCCAAAACGCATTGGTTGGAGCGCTTCTCTGGGCGTCGCCCCGGTGGAGCCGGAGATCGCTACAATCTGTGGAGCCGCGGCAAAAGCCTTCGCGGATTTTGGCACCCACGTGGATGAGGCCTGCCCAGATTTCACCCATGCTCACGAAATGTTTCTGACCATGCGCGGTGTGAGTTACGTAGCTGCCCAAGGCAGGCACATGGCGGAGAATCGAGATCTGCTGAAGCCGGAAATTATCTGGAACTACAACTATGGTCTGGGGCTGTCCGCCGAAGACATCGCCCAGGCCCATATGATCCGTGCCCGCATTCATATCAACATGTGTGAATTTTTTGAGACCTATGATCTTTTAGTCACGCCCACGGTGATGACGGCACCCTCACTCGTCGAGATTCGTTATATAAGTGAAGTCGCCGGGGTCAAATTTACCAACTATGTGGATTGGCTCATGCACACTTTTTTGATCACGCCTACGGGTTGCCCGGCCGTGTCCGTTCCCTGTGGGTTTACGAATGACGGTTTGCCGGTTGGCTTACAATTGGTAGCACCGCCCCGCGCAGAGGCGGCGTTGTTGTCGGCCGCCGCCGCCTTTGAAGCCAACCAGTCTTTACAGTGGCAAACACCGATTAATCCGCGTGTGAAATGATGGCGCCTCTTCTATTTTGGACGGAAATGCTTAAATTCCTAGGCAACGTTGATCGCTAGCAAAAAGGGCCCTAAATGTTGGTTCGCTCCGCACTGCTCACCTTTGGCCAAATCGCTGATCCGGTTTTCCGGGGCGTGGTGATCAAGAGTGTTGTATTGACTTTGTGTTTGTTTGCCGGGTTAACGCTGATATTTTACCTGGCCCGCCCAGACGTGACATATTTCGAATGGGAATGGCTGAACAGTGCACTGGAGGTTGGTGGTTTCCTAGTATTTTTCGCTATTTTGGTGTTGACATTTTTCATGATGGCAACTTTGATCGGCGGTGTCTTTCTGGATGAGGTGGCGGGTGCGGTGGAGAGACGTCACTACCGCAAAGATCCACCTGGTCAATCGGCCCATTTTTCCAAAACTTTTGCCATTTCCGTCCGTTTTGTCGGCGTGACGATCCTACTTAACATCCTGGCCTTGCCTTTTTATCTGATTGCGTTATTCATACCTCCAGTTTTTGCCTGTATTTTCTTTGGATTAAACGGTTATCTCTTATCTCGAGAGTATTTTGAGCTTGTAAGTCTAAGACATCAGGATGCAAATGCGGCTCGGCAGTTGCGCAAAACCAATGGCATCAGAGTTTTTGTCGCAGGTGTCGTGATCGCCTTTCTGATTACAGTACCGATCGTTAATCTATTCGTACCTATACTGGCGACCGCGTTTATGTTGCATATTTTCAAGGCTCTGCAAGGTCGAGCATTGGCTAAAATGGTCTCCTGATGCGTCGCACGGGCAATGAAGACCAGATTTTTTAGAAACGGAAAACAAATATGGCTAATGAAGAGGGCACATCGGGCGCATCAGCTTTTCGGCCTGAAATCACTCGGCGCCGGCCTGATTTTCCCGGCGGTCCGTTACGGGATATTCAATCAGTCGCCGGTAATGAAAGCGGCAACAAATTGATTGTCGGTCGGGACATTGTCCTGAACGGTCAGATTATGTCATGCGACCAACTAGTGGTAGAGGGACAGGTGGAGGCGGAATTGGAAAATTCTCAGTCCATTGAAATTTTGGAAACGGGTTTTTTCAAGGGATCCGCTGTCATAGAGAAAGCAACTATCAGCGGCAAATTCGAAGGCGAACTCACGGTTCGAGGCGAGTTGACCATCCGGTCCACTGGCCGGATTGAAGGTGAAATTCGCTATAGCAAACTTTCTATCGAATCTGGTGGTCAGATTGTTGGTACTGTCGCGGTGCTTGCTCCCAGCAATGTGGCTTCGGTAACGCCGGTGGTGACGGCGGGCGAGGAAAATTGACTAAAATTGACCGCTGTGTGGCTGTTTTTTTAGCCACAACCTGTATTGCTTTGGTTTCGTGTACGGGACAAAAAGCGACAGGTCCGGATCATAAAAATATCTCCAGTTTAGGCGCTATTCTTCAGGACAAAAGTGCCGTTTCGAACCCCCTGGAGCCAGCCGCGACGGCACGTTCTAAAATCAGCCAGCCATCCCGCCCAAGTGATATAGAGGGCGCCGTCAAACCTGCTGCGAGAATAGCGCCACCCACCATGAATTCTGGGCAGAAAGCGGCGCCGCGGCCAGCGCTGGATGCCCGGCAAT
>CAJWZI010000240.1 GCA_913049615.1 uncultured Alphaproteobacteria bacterium
TGGCACGGGAGGCTTCGCTAATCTCCTGGGTCGTTACCCCCAAGCCCATTAGAACCCCAGCCTGGCACCGTATCTCTTCCAGCTTGGTCAAGACGTCGAGACGGGATTCGAGCGCAAGAGGATTTTCCGTCGCATCTAGGCCCAGATCAGCGGCGGCGACAAATACACAGGGCGTGGTCGCGTCTACGCAACAAACATTTATTGTCTGACCGTCCGAAAGACCCACATGGTCGTTCATTCGGTTCGTGGGCATCAGTGCGCCAGTGCGGGCACCACCGGGGTCCAGATACTCCAATTGCACCAGCGCACCTGAACCAGAGACACCGGGAATAATAAATTCGCCCGACACCTGCGCCTTGCCGCTCCTCACCGGGAAGCGGGCCTCAAACACCTTGTCCGTATTAATATTATGAACTCGCACCAGAGCCTCGCCGTCACCCTTCAAAACCAGACCTTCGTCCACCGCGAATGGCCCCACCGCCGAAGAGAGATTGCCGCAAGTAGCACCGTAGTCAACATCCGCGGTATCGACCACCACTTGCCCAAAGGTGTAATCCACGTCGATGCCTGGCCGGTCCGAAGGCTCTATCACCACCACCTTAGACAAGGACGAGATACCCCCGCCCATTCCGTCGAGTTGCCGGCCATAGGGATCAGGGCTGCCGATAACAGCGCAGAATATGGTGTCCCGTCCATGGCGGTCCTCGGGTAAATCACGTCCGTGAAAGAACACGCCTTTTGAGGTGCCGCCGCGCATGAACACGGCAGGCACCGCTTTCTGCGTCATATTAGCCGCAATCCTCTCTCACGCATTGGCGCGCTGGGCTGCACTGGCCCCGGCGATCTTGCCGAAAACTGCGCCAGAAACCAGACCGGTCCCTCCCGGATAGTTAAAATGAAACAAGCCCCCGACCATTTCACCACAGGCATACAAACCTTGTATCGGCCGCCAGTCAGTCCCAATTACCCGGGCATCTTCATCGATCTTTACGCCGCCGAAGGTGAAGGTGATCCCTCCGGTAGCAGAATATGCGACGAAGGGCGGTTGATCCAAGCGTGTCGCCCAGTTGGATTTTTCCGGCGATAAACCTGTCGACGACAAGTTGTCTTTCTGCGTTGGGTCAAAACCGTCGTTGGTTCCCGAAGAGGGCACAGCAGCGTTGTATTCCTGCAAAGTACGCAAGGCCTGTGCCTTGTCGTCAACCTCCAATTGCTCGACAAGTTCCTCAAGTGTATCAGCGGAAATGGGGTCGGACGTGTTATAGCGCGGCTCAAGCAAATGAACAGTTTGTTGATCGAAGATCTGCCAGGCCAGGGAGCCGGGTTCACTCAGAATTCGTCCGCCATATTTGGCATAGGTATACATACCCACATCTTCACCTTCATTCAGAAATCGTTTGCCATCGCGGTTGATCATGACACCGTAAGGGTAGGACAGCCGGTTAGAACGGTCTGTGCGTTCCCGATCGGCGAAATCGGGCCATTCGTTGGAAATTGGGGTGGAATGTCGGCCGCTCCACTGACCCCACGGCAGTGCGCCAATGGACATGGCCATGCGCAGACCATCACCCTGGTTGTGGGCGCTTCCACGCACCTTAGCATGGTCCCAAGGCGCGCCGAGATATTGGGCGCGCATCTGCGCATTAGCCTCGAACCCGCCGCAGCCCAGTATCACCGCCCGCGTCGTAATCTCCTCAATAGTCTCCCCATTGCTGACCTTCACACCCTTGACTGTGCCGTTTCCGTCCTGGATCAGGGCGGTGACAGCGGCACCGTAGCGGATTTCGACGCCGTTGACCTGTGACTTTTCGAACCAAGACTTTGACAAGCCCACGCCTTCATGCAGGGCGCGGACGATAGCGCCCTTTTGCCATTTCACACGGTTGCCGACCCGGATGGCAGACAAACTGATAGCCGGTTCCATAGGGATACCGCCATATTCGTGCATCCAGCGAATAGTTTTGTAGGACTGCCCAATCAGAATCTGAGCGAGGGTCTGATCCGTCTTGCCAGCGGTAACTCGCATCAGGTCCGACATGAATTCTTCTTCCGTATAGGACGGCACGTCCCCAAAGAAAAAACCATCAACAGTTTCCTCGGCGTCCGGTATCAAGGGCCGCAAATCTTCGCCCGAATTGAAGGCGATGCGTAGCAGGCCACCGGAATAATGGGTATTACCACCCCGATCTTTTTCCGGCGCCTTTTCCAACACCAGGACCCGGCTGGCCCCTTGTTGGCGGGCGGAATTAGCCGCCGCCAAGGCTGCGTTGCCCGCACCCACCACAATAACATCATAATCAAACATGCAATCAAACTCCCATACTTGCGTTTTCCTCAGCTATTTTGGCCGCATTATGGGGGAGTAGACGGGCCAATGAAAGACGTATGCGGCTTGGCCTCAATGAGAAGGAATGGTACATAATCGCCATTATCAAACTCAGAGGAAACCCGCATGAGCCGTATGGAATTTGGCGCCTTCTTAGCCCCCCATCACCCCATTGGTGAGAATCCTACTCTGCAATTCCGTTCGGACCTCGAGTTCGTTTCTCATTTAGATCGGCTCGGGTTTGACGAATTTTGGTGTGGGGAACATCATTCCACAGGCTGGGAAATTATAGCCTCGCCAGAGATGTTTCTGGCCGCGGCCGGGGAAAATACGGCGCGTATCAAGCTGGGCACCGGCGTTGTCTCACTGCCTTATCATCATCCGTTTTTGGTAGCACAATCCATGGTCCAGCTGGACCATATGACCAACGGCCGGGCGATTTTTGGTTCCGGCCCCGGCGCCTTAGCATCTGACGCCTACACCCTGGGTATGGACCCCATGACCCTAAGGGACCGCCAGGACGAGGCAATCGGCGTGATCCGTAAGTTGCTGCGCGGCGATGAACGCTTCGACTACGAAAGCGACTGGTTCACCCTGCGCGAGGCCAAACTGCAATTGCTGCCCCTACAGGAAAATTTGCCGTTCGCCGTGGCGTCCATGATCAGCCCATCGGGCATGACTTTGGCGGGCAAACATGGCACGGGGGTCCTATCCATTGGCTCCATGTCCAAGGCTGGGTTGCAAGCCTTACCCACGCAATGGAGCTTCGCTGAGGATGCTGCTAAGGAACACGGCAATATAGTAAACCGCCGTGACTGGCGCATCGTCATGTTCTGGCATATCGCCGAAACCAGGGAACAAGCCCGCAAAGAGGCAAGGGATGGATTGTTCCGTTGGCGGAATGAATATACGGCAGGCACCCTGATGCAGGTGGGGGTGGAACCCTTCACAGATCCGGATCAAGGGGTTGATGAAATGGCCTTCTCCGACGGCGCTAGCGCGGTAATCGGCACACCTGACGACTTGATCTCTAAGATTCGTGAGTTGATCGAGTTGACTGGCGGTTTCGGCACCGTCATCGGTTTTGTACATGACTGGGCAAATAGAGAAAATACAAACCGCAGTTGGGACATGGTGGCCCGCTACGTCGTCCCGGAAATCAACGGCATGCTAGACGCCTACCGCGAATCTCGACAATTCGTGGTTGAAAACAGAGAATCATTTGACCGGGCCCGCGCAGCAATCATGAACAAAATAATGGCCAATGAAAAAGCAGCGGCCGCCTTGAAACAAGGCGGCGGCGCCAAACCAGCATTCGCACCACATGCAACGCCAAAACTGGAAAAAGAGGCCGGTGATTAGACGGTAATTCTCCACCTGTCAGTCACCACCACGACATAGATACCCTTGCCGCGGGTTCCGACGGGTTTGTCGGCGGCGTTGCCAATCTTCCTGACGTACAAAGACTTGGTGGCGCCTGAGACATTTCAAGAATAGCTTGCCGTGATTGCGAGGGGCGACGTCGAGGTTCAGGGTTTATTTGATTTGTACGCAGCCAACCGTCTCGCAATTATTTATTATGGGCACATTCAACAACAAATTTCCAACTTTCAGCTCAAGCAGTGACAAAACGCCCACCCGCTGAGTAGCTCAATCGATGCCCGAGATCTTCAGTGCCAGCCGCAATCTATGAGTTTTTGCATTGAAAGCAGAACAGATGAATCGACTGGCAGCCGCGCGACTTCCATGTTCACAGACCTCCATCAAAACC
>CAJWZI010000241.1 GCA_913049615.1 uncultured Alphaproteobacteria bacterium
GCACCAACAGCTAGTAATGGCCGCTATTGAGGCCAACAAACCCGTATGCTGCGAGTGGCCCCTGGGGGCCCATCTGACTGAAGCGACAGAAATGGCTAACAGTGCCAAAGCGGCTAGATTACCGACCTTGGTTGGTTTGCAGGCGCAAAGTGACCCAGCCGTCATGTATGCCCGCGACCTCATTGCTGGCGACAAAATCGGCGACGTCGTAACCGTTAACTTAAGCGTGATGGTTGGTGCGATCACCGAGCGCGGGGACGGTCGCATCTGGCAGGGGATTCGCGCGAATGGCGCCAACCCTATGACCATCCCGGGCGGACACTCGATAGATGCCCTGTGTTACATCCTGGGAGAGTTCGCCGAGGTCAGCGCACGGGTAACAACGCGTATCGACATGTGGAAGCACTCAGTAACGGGGGAAGACTTTCCCGTAGATGCACCAGACACCGTCACCGCCGCAGGAGTGCTCAAAAGCGGCGCGGAAGTATCCTACCAAGTGGCTAGTGTCCCTTACAACGCGAGTGGCACTCGTATGGAGATTTATGGCCGAAAAGGGACCCTGGTGCTGACCTCCAAGTCCGTCAACATAGGACCTAGTCAGCTCCACCTCGCCATCAGTGACGATAAAATGGCGGAGATAATTCCGCCTGACAGCTACCGGCTAATTCCAGTGGATATGGCTGCCGGCCCAGGGAGAAACGTCGGGCAGGCTTACGCCCGCTTCGCCAATGCCATGCAATCGGGGACAGCGGACTCGCCTGATTTTAACGATGCTGTTGGCAGACATGCACTGATCGACGCTATGGAGCGTTCTCATAGGGAAAGCAAGGTCATCAAGTTGGCTTAGTACCGTATCGTACCCCCTTAACATTGACCCATCCGTCGGTCCCGCTGGGCTGGTTGTGTGCAGTTCGGCAACGTCCTCAGGCGAATAGCGGATCTCCGCTAACACAGTTTCTGCAGTCTGGAACAACTGTTCGGTATGGTGGTAGTAGCCTCCCCGGTGTCTTGGAAAAAACATTGGTACCTTGTGAAGACGAACACGCTCTGCCCGGTTCTGGCCACTGATGATATGCCGACCAAAGTCAACATGGGCATGGGGCTAGTTTTGCGGCCGTCTAAACCGGGTTCGATTCCGAAATTTCCTATCCTAGCCATGACGGCGGCCCGGCGGCAATGCGCCGGCTTCGCAGAGCGGAGCGCTTTTGAGCACAAATGCGAGCGACAATAGCTAGACCCCGGTTCGATGAGTATCAAAACCGGTCTAGATCTAGGTTTCCGAGACCTCGCCGCCGGCCCAGCGGATCTGCGGCGTGATAATATCGGGATTGACCAAGTCCACATGTCGCCGCACGGTCGCCAGCATATTGTCCATGACGCCATCGGTAAGCAGGTTTGGTTTTAAACCAAGACCGGTCAGGGCCGTGTTCTTGGCATTATAATAATGTTCCTCCAACTCCACGCGTGGGTTGTCAAGATGATCGATGGTGACCGCAAGGCCCGCTCTGGTCCCGGCGGCGACCATTTTCTCAGCCAATTGTTTAACGGTAAACTGCTCGGTGAACTGGTTGAAGACGCGAAATTCGCCGCTTTGGCCCGGATTGCGCGCCGCTAATTCCACGCAGGCCAGAGTGTCGCGGATATTCAAGAAACCACGTGTCTGTCCGCCCTTGCCGTAGATGGTCAAGGGTAACCCCCGCACCGCCTGAACCAGAAAACGGTTCAAAACCGTACCGAAGACGTGATCATAATGGAACGAGGTGCGCAGTTCGTCCTGCAACACGGTTTGATCGGTCTCGATGCCATAGACCACGCCCTGGTTCAGATCCGTAGCCCGAATGCCCCAGATACGGCAGGCGAATTCGATATTATGTGAATCATGCACCTTCGAAAGGTGGTAGAAGCTGCCAGCTTTCTTTGGGTACAGTAACCGGTCTTTTCGGCCATTATGTTCGAGATCCAGCCAGCCTTCCTCGATATCGATATTCGGGGTGCCGTATTCACCCATGGTGCCTAGCTTGATCAGATGTGCATCCGGACAATGCCGTTGCATGGCGAACAACAGATTCAGGTTGCCGATAACATTGTTATGCTGGGTCATTACCGCGGCCGCCCTGCTTTGCATGGAATAAGGCGCCGACGGCTGTTCCGCGTAGTGCACGATCGTATCGGGCTGGACTTCGCGGAACAGGTTGTAGACAAAGCGATGATTGATCAGATCGCCGACCTTCATTCGGATCTCGGAGCCTGAACCACTTGCGTTCCAGCACTGCACGCGGCGATGCAGAGTGGGGGTCGGCAGCAGCGGCTCGATACCGTCCTCCAACTCCCATTGTCGCTTGGCAAAGTTGTCCGCGATCCAGACCTCATCGCCAGAGGCGGCGAAATGCATCGCCGTGGGCCATCCAAGATAGCCATCGCCGCCCAAAACCAGGATTTTCATTAGGCTACAACCTCAAATTTATCCGCTCGTCGTACGCCCAGGGTGGGTAGGAATCGCGAGTACGGAAGTAGCATTAGCACTACGGCCTGACAATGCCAACATTCGGTTGAATTGCCGTATCAACCCAATTTGCGCGACCGGAAATCGCAATTTTGGCCGGTCGTGTCAAGATGTTACCGCGCCGTAAAACCGGTGGTTTTTTTGTATTGCAGGCGTTGATTTGGTGTACAAGACGGCATGCACGCAGAGACTTTCCATGATCATTTCACGATCGGCGGACGGCCAATTGGTGGCGGCGCGCCGTGCCTATTTATCGCCGAGGCGGGGGTCGCCCATTTTGGCGATATGGATATGGCCGTTCAGTTAGTTGAACTGGCCGCCAGCGCTGGCGCGGATGTCTTTAAAACCCAGGTATTTGATGTTGACCAATTGATCACTGCGGAGCTGCCGGAATGGCGCGACCGACTGCGGCCACGAAATCTGTCACTGGATGAATTCAAGCAATTGAGAAAACTTTGTGACGAGCGGGGCCTGTTGTTCATGGCCACCGCCCACAACGAAAACCGTATTCCCTGGCTGGAAGAATTGGACGTTCCTGCCATAAAGGTCGGTTCGGGTGAACGCAATAATCCAGGGTTTTTGACCCGGCTGGCGGAACTGGGGCGGCCAATGGTGGTCTCCACTGGCATGTATAATGAGCAGGATGTTGGCGAGGCATTGGCGGCCTGCGCCAAGGGCGGGTGCGAGCAGGTCGCCCTTTTGCATTGCGTCACCGCCTATCCAACGCCGGAAGAGCAAGTCAACTTACTGGCTATGGATCGTCTGGCAGAGTTGTTTAACGGGCCCGTGGGCTATTCTGACCACACGCAGGATCATCTGGCATTGTTAGCGGCAGTGGCCCGCGGTGCGGAGATTGTGGAAAAGCACATCACTATTTTGCGCGATGTGCCCAACGCACAGGACTGGAAAGTTTCTGCCGGACCAGAAGATCTGGGCGAACTGATCGCCAATGTTCGACGTCTGGAATCTTTACTGGGACATGGCCGCAAAGAGCTGGCACAGGTGGAAGAAGGAGCCCAGATCTGGGCTACAAAATCGGTGGTCGCCGTGAGCGATCTGGCCGTAGGCACCGTTCTGTCGGCGCCTGATCTGATCACCAAGCGACCAGGTGGTGGTATTCCGGCCAATCAGCTGGACGCCGTAATCGGCCGCACCCTGGCGCGGCCAGTGGCAGCGGATACCGGGCTACGGATGGATGATTTGGTGTGAAGGCCAGGAAAGCTACCAAGAAAATCTGTGTCTGGTCTGGTAAGCGGGGCGGTTTTGGCGCTCTGTCCCCAACCATGCGGTCAATTCAAGACCATGAAGAACTGGACCTGGCTCTGGTGGTCACGGATCAGCACCTCTACGACCGCTTTGGTCGTACCGTGCAGGAGGTCGAGGGGCAGTTTCCCGTCGCCGCCGCCATCGACATGGAGCAGTCCGGCGACAGCAACGAGGAACGGGCTCGCGCCGTGGGGCGCTGTTTACAGCGTTCCGTCGATGTTCTGACCGATCTGGCGCCTGATATCCTGTTGGTCATCGGCGACCGCGGCGAAGTCTTTGCCGCCTGTTTTGCTGCACACAACATGCGAATAGCTATTGCCCATGTGCA
>CAJWZI010000242.1 GCA_913049615.1 uncultured Alphaproteobacteria bacterium
TACCTACCGAAGGGCGGAACAGAGGATGCCCACACGGTACAAATGGTGCCCAAAAAAGGCCAGCAATCAAAATTGCCAGAAAGCCCCCTTGCCTTTCTCGAGACATTCGACAGCAACATAAATCTGAATGTTGGTGAATTGACTTTCAACGCGACTCCCGTGCGCGGCTTGTCGGTCGAACTTCGCCTGGCTGGGGGCAAGTTGAATGTGCACAGAGCATCTGTGCGGGATTTGGCTGGGGCTAACCTATCCATCAGTGGCAACGGCGCGGGCTTCGCAGGCAACCCAAACGGTCAGATGAAAATTCGACTTCGGGCCGAACAGATTGATGGTTTAGCACGCCTTATTGGCATCGAACTCCCCTTACCGCCGAAGCACCTAAAGGGACTGACCCTGGATGGTGACATCAAGGGCAATGCACAAGGGGTAACCTTCAATCTACAATCCAGTCTAAATGGATTGAAAGCTAATTTATCCGGCAAAGCTGCGGGACTGCCGGACAAGGCAAAAACCGATGCGATTTTGGATATTCGTCATGGCAGTATAGCGTCCCTTTCCAGGACATTGGATTTAGGCATCCAGCCACTGGCCCAGTCCGATACGCCCTTGATCTTTGGGGGGACCATTAAGGGCGATGCTACAGCGCTCAATGTGAATCTGAAGGCTGACCTCGCCGGCGGGCAGGTCCGCATCACCGGGGCCGTAATAGACTTTAACAAGACGCCCGGCATGACGTTGAACGTCGATGCGGCTCATAAAGATTTGGTGGCGCTGATGGCCTCCCTTGGGAAAAAATTCCCGGCCGGTCAAAAATCTCCGGGCCCAGTATCATTGGCCAGTAAAATAACGGGTGGTGGTAACAACTATGTCCTAAGCGGCCTGAGGGGCAAACTTGGCAAACTAGAGTTTTCCGGCACTGCCGGCGTCTCCTTGGCAGGACCACGACCCAAGTTGACCGCCACTCTTCAGGCCGGCGAGATTATCGCCGAACATTTTTTGGGCGCCGCAGAGAATAACGGCGACAAGAGCACCGGTTCCGGAATTAGCACCCGAAACAGAGTGCCGGGGCGACGTGATAGCCGCTGGTCGCGAGAGAAGATTAACCTAGCCCCTTTGCAGATCTTCGACGCCGACATCAACCTTTCCGCTAAGCGCCTGATCTTCCAACATTCCCCATTCGAGACACCACGCCTTCGTCTGCACGTCTCCGAAGGTGTCTTGCGGATTGAAGAACTAACAGGCCGGTTGTTCCAAGGAAATGTGGGTCTGGATGCGACGCTGAATTCACAACCTTTGCCAACCCTCAACCTTTTCCTAGAGCTGAAGGGCGCAGATGTTAACCAAGCCATGCGTACAGCCTTGAATATAGATCAGGTGACGGGCCGGCTGGATTTCTCCGGCCAGTTTCAAACCAGTGGCTCAAGCCAATGGGATCTGGTCAATGCTTTGTCCGGCAAAGCGGCGCTTCATGCCACAGATGGTGTGATCCGAGGTTTCGACTTGAAAAGCTTTTCTCAACGTTTAGGCAATTTGAAAAAGGCACCGGATTTCCTAAACTTGGCCCAACGGGCTTTTTCAGGCGGGCAGACAAACTATCAATCTATTGTTGGTAATTGGGTTATGCGCAACGGCGTGGCCGAAACCCGAGAAACGCTAGCGCAATTGGATGCTGCCCAGGCCACGATGAAAGGGAAGGTGCGGCTACCGTCCTGGAATCTAGACCTCCGGACAGTTCTGCGCCTGACAGAACATCGTGATGCGCCAAACATGGGCGTGCATCTTTTTGGACAGCTGGATCAACCGCAACGAGACTTGAAGACCGCGCAATTGGAGCGATGGCTACTGGGCCGCCTAGGCCGTGAATTGCTGGGTCGCAGCTCCAGGACCAAAGGCCTCGGCAAATTGCTGGAAGCCGTAATCGGCAGAGGAACGCGGATTGACTCACAACAGCCCCAGCGCGTCCCTTCCGGCACGCAATCTTCCATTCCGCAACCATCCAAACAGGGCCAGGATAAGCCGCAACGGCAGGCGGATCCTACCCAAAAGTTGATAGAAAGGTTGTTTAAGACGCTGCGAAAATAGTTAATTATTTGGATCGCAAGCGTTTGAGGATATAGATTCGCACGGCACGACTGAGGCCGCCGGCGCGTTGTGCGTCGATCTCAGAAATCACATCCGTCATGCTACGACCGTCTTCTTGCGCGATCCCACGGAATTCATCCCAGAAAATCCGCTCCATTGACAGACTAGTCTGATGCCCAGCGATGCGAAAAGATCGGCGTAGTAAGTCCTCATCATCTCTGGGCATAGATTTAGGGTCCTATTTAGGTCCGAGCATCTTTTTCGGCTGCACAAATTTGTCAAAATCTGCGTCCGATACAAGGTTCAGCGCCCGCGCCGATTCACGCAGCGTCAGGCCCTTCTCATGGGCATTCTTGGCGATTTTCGTGGCATTGTCATAGCCGATATGTGGTGCTAGAGCCGTGACTAACATCAAAGATTGCGCCATCAGATAGGCAATACGGTTTTCATTGGCCTGAATGCCCACGACACAGTTGTCCGTAAAGCTGACGGAGGCGTCACTTAATAGTTGAATGGACTGCAGCAGAGAATAGATCATCACCGGCTTGAAGACATTCAGTTCCAAATGCCCTGTGGCACCTGCAACCGTGGCAGTGGTGTGATTACCCATTACCTGGGCGCAAACCATCGTCATCGCCTCGCACTGGGTTGGGTTGACCTTGCCCGGCATGATGGACGATCCAGGCTCGTTCTCGGGCAAGGCCAGTTCACCCAGTCCCGAACGCGGACCGGAACCAAGCAGGCGGATGTCCGAGGCGATCTTCATCAATGATACCGCCAATGTGTTCAGCGCACCTGAGGCCTCTACGACCGCATCGTGGGCCGCTAGCGCCTCGAATTTATTTGGAGCCGTCTTGAACGGCAGGCTGGTGATCTTTGCGATGTGGCCAGCTACCAACCTGTCGAAGCCCTTGGGCGCGTTCAGTCCGGTGCCCACTGCCGTCCCACCTTGGGCTAGAAAATACAGGCGAGGCAAGACGTCGTTCACCCGGGCAATGCCGTTTTTCACCTGCGCGGCATAGCCAGAGAACTCCTGCCCCAAGGTTAAGGGCGTAGCATCCTGCAAATGGGTCCTGCCGATCTTGATAAGCTTCCCGAACGCCTTGGATTTCGCCTCCAACGAGCCGTGCAAATGCCCAAGGGCCGGCAGCAACAGGTCGTGGATCTGACGTACCGCCGCCACATGCATCACGGTCGGAAATGTATCGTTGGAACTTTGGCTCAAATTGCAATGATCGTTAGGATGCACCGGATCTTTGCTACCCATCTTGCCGTTAAGAATTTCGATGGCCCGGTTTGAGATAACCTCATTGGCGTTCATATTGCTTTGAGTGCCGGAACCGGTTTGCCAGACCACCAGGGGAAAATGATCGTCCAGGCTACCCCGGGCTACTTCCTTGGCGGCGCGAACAATGGCGCGGCCGCGCCGTTTATCTAGGGTACCCAGTTCCATGTTAGCCTCGGCCGCAGCCTGCTTGACGATGCCAAAGGCATGAATGGCGGGAGTTGGCATTCTTTCCCAACCGATCTTGAAATTCTGCCTTGAACGTTGGGTCTGCGCGCCCCAATAACGGTCTGCTGGCACCTGCAGGGGGCCGAAGCTGTCCGTTTCGGTGCGGGTTTTGATCTTGCCTTTGCTCATTGGCCCATAAGCCTCCATCATCTGAGAAATATGCAGAATAGGGATAGCACGCATGAAGGTACTATTGAACGGCGGTGATCTGATCAATATGATCCGTTTGGCCCAACCCTAGTTTAGAATAACCGTTAGGACAGCGCGTATGCAGGAAAGTTATGAAACCCTTTTGTTGAAACGACCTCAGGACCATGTCCTGCAAATCACCATCAACCGACCCGAGCGGCGCAACGCTATGAACACGCAATTAGGCCGCGACATGCTGGATATATTTTCGACCTTTTTGCTTGATCCGGGTGACACCCGGACCGTGATTATCACTGGCGCCGGCGACAAGGCATTTTGCGCCGGCGGTGATTTGAAGGAA
>CAJWZI010000243.1 GCA_913049615.1 uncultured Alphaproteobacteria bacterium
AGGAAGGGCGGCCTGCTTCAGGAAATTTTTACGTATATTCTGGTCGCTCCTGTAGATGGATAGGAACCCAAATAGGTGCGAAACTGCGTCGAATCCACGTTGTGGATCTGATGGAATCGCCGGGCCGGCAGCGATATCGTGGGATTTGGCAGGCACTGCTGGGGCTAGCCAAGAACAGCAATTTAGGACCATACTAGGCGCCAGGAGCTGGGGATCATGCTGGTCGTCCTTAACTACTTAGTCTGGCTCTTTTAATATTTCAAACCAACGAAGATGAGGAAATGAGTATGAAAATGATTAAATCTGCGGCGTGGGGGCGTTTGCGTAGGACCCTGGCGGTTGCCGCACTGACCTCTGTTGTTGCTGCCCCTGCATTTGCCGGGGACATAAAAATGGGCGCGCTGAACGCTTTGACGGGTCCCATTCCGGATCTGGCTAAAGTCATACTGGAATCAGAGCAGGCGGCTGTCGCTTTTATTAATGCCAACGGCGGTATGGGGGGTGGCGATACCCTTGTTCTGGCGAGTGGTGACTCGGGCTGTGATGCGAAAGCTGCTGTTGACGCGGCAACCAAGATCGTCAATGTCGAACAGGTCTCAATTATTATCGGGCCGCTTTGTTCCGGCGCCACAATTGGTGCGGTCCAGGCGGTAACGATTCCCGCAGGCGTTGTAAACATCTCGCCGTCGGCAACCTCTCCGGCGATTACGGATCTTGACGACAACGATAACGTGTTCCGAACTTGCCCGTCTGATGCCTATCAAGGCGTGACACTGGCAAAGCTTGCAAGAAGCATGGGTTATTCAAAGCTGGCAACGACTTACGCCAACGATGATTACAATGCCGGCCTTCATGACGTTTTCGTTCAGGCGTTTACGGAAGCGGGTGGTACGATAACAGCCGATCAGATGCACGAGGCTAACAAAGCATCTTACCGCTCAGAGCTCGCAACCCTGGCATCATCCGGTGATCCGGAAGCACTGGCGCTTTTTGCCTATTACAGCGGCAGCGGAATCACGATTATGCGGCAAAGCATTGAAAACGGCTTTTTCGGAAAATTCATAGGTGCGGATGGGATGCTGGCACAGGAAACAATAGACCAAGTCGGCGCAAGCAATCTCGGCGATACAGTCTTAACAACCGGCACAGCTGACCCGAGTTCCAGCCACTTCCAGACCTATTCCGGGTTGTTTGACAAGCCGTCTGATCCCTATGCAGCCCAAGCTTGGGATGCTGTCATGATTGGTGCACTGGCAATCGAACGAGCTGGGCGTAAAGGCCAGGGCAACACCCGTGATCTGAGTGCTCATGTTCGCGCTGTCACAAACGCGCCGGGTGAAGAGGTTGGTCCGGGCGATTGGGCGAAAGCAAAGAAACTCATTGCCGCTGGCAAGGACATCAACTATCAGGGCGCCGCAGGCGATCATGAGTTCGATGCAAATGGCGACGTTGGGGGGATTTACGGGGCAAATGTTGTCGAGAACGGCAAGTGGTCGCAAACGCTGATTGACTGATCTCTCCCGTAGATCTCATCTATTGTCAATTGGAAGAACAGCCCCCTCCTTTCAGGGAGGGGGCTTTTTTTGCCTATCAGGTTTAAATTTTCTTGGGAGAATCCTGGAAAGATCGGTAAACCCGACTCGGATACGTTGATCAAAGGGCGTCTAGCGGTCACACGACAAACCGTTACTGCCGGCCTAACTACGGAGGGATTGGATTGTTAGACTGTTGTTGCAGCGTGCCCGAAGTAGCAACGTCTCAGAGCGGGAAAAGACAACGCTGTTTGGTACGAGGAAACATCCTGCAAACCGCAGAGGTGACTGGTTACTTACTGGTACTCCGGTCTGGTATGACGGAAGCTAACCGGCGCTCTGGCAAGATACCGCCAGCATAGCGCTGCAATACGACCTGCAGTAACAAGCCAATAAGGAATATTCTGAAATAAGCGGCCTTGATAGCCAGTTCGGGCGGCAGCCTTCCTGTGAGTACTTCACTGAACGACCAGATGGCCCACATCAGGAACGCGCCGAGTATTGCACCTCGGTTATTGCCGCTGCCTCCAGCAATCAACATGACCCACACGAGAAAGGTTGTGGTTAATGGCTCTGTCGCTCCTGGGCCGATGAATTTCATATAGTGCGCAGTCAGCCCCCCGGCCAGCCCCATCAAGACAGAACCGAAGATGAACGCCTCAATCCTGAATCGCTCAACGTTCTTTCCGGCTGCCCGGGCAGAATGTTCGTTTTCGCGGATGGCTGTCATGAGTCGGCCCCACGGCGCCAAGCGCGCGCGTTCTATCATGAAGTAAAGGAGCGTGACGATTCCAAGTACCAACAACATGAAACAGATCTTGTTCCAAGGTTCAGCGAGGGTCTCGAAGGGCAGGGGGATTTTCGAAATGCCACGGGCGCCGTTGGTGGCCCAGATTTCGTTTTTCAGGATCAGGCGAAATATTTCCCCAATGCCAATCGTTGCAATCGCAAGGTAATCGCTCCTGAGTCGAATGCAAAGCAGACCAACGAGCCAGCTGATAACGCCGGTTACCGCCATTGCAGCGATAAGACCAACGGCAACCGGTAGCCCGAGGCCGCCCAGGTGATACGTTGATTCTGCAGTTGTAAAAAGAGCGGCTACGTATGCGCCAATTGCAAAAAATCCGGCAATACCCACGTTAAATAGGCCGGTGAATCCCCACTGGATATTGAGTCCAAGAGACATGATCGCGTAGATACCTCCCATGGTCATAAGGGAGACGAAGTACAGGAAATAGCCGTACGCCTGAGACGAGTCCATGCTAGAACACTCTTCCGCGGAAAAGTCCGCTGGGGCGCCAGATCAACATCATAACCATTACGGCAAAAGCAACCCCACCCTTGTAGGCCGGAGGGAGCAATGGCTCCCCCCCGATCCATGGGTAAGACGAAAGCTCTTCTGCCAGGCCTATGACCAGGCCACCAACCATGGCACCGTAAGGTTGACCAATGCCGCCTAGAATTGCGGCGGCAAACATCGGCAAGAGCATGTAAAACCCCATCATGGTATGGAGGTGAGTGTCCCAGGCGAGAAACACACCCGCCGAGGCGGCCAACGCGGCGCCAAGCAGCCATGTTGCTCTAACAATTTTTTCTGTTTCAATACCGGTAAGGCGGGCCAGTTCTGTGGAATCGCTCATTGCCCGCATTGCTTTACCAGTTTTGGTGTGGGTCAGAATTACGTGAATAGTCAGCATAAGCACGATAGCGCAGGAGACGATCCAAATATGCTTAGAGAAAATCCGAAGTGAATCGAATAGGATGATCGGCTTTTGTATCTGACCCGGAGAGTAAGAGACAGGGTCAACACCCCAGATGATTTGAACAGCAGACCTGGCCATAAGAGCGACGCCAAAGGATGCTACGATGACAATCGTGGCCTTCGAGGTTCGAAACGGGCGATAGAAAACATGGTCAATTCCGAGCGCGACCACACCCGTAAATATCATCGCAATAGGGAGAATAGCCAGTGGGTGTAGTCCAGTAAAGTGTATAAGCGCGTAGGTAATGTAAGCTCCAATCAGCATCAGCTCACCATGTGAAAAGTTGGCAAAGCGGAGAATTCCAAAGACCAGAGAAACGCCTATGGCGCCCAGCGCGTAGATGCTTCCCAACACAATTCCGGGCAAGAAGTAAAAATTAATAAAGTCCACTGCGATCGTCCTACCCGCCAAGAAACATTTCGGCTATTTCCGGGTCATTTAATAAGTCCAGGCCATTTCCGTCTGTTCGATTTTGACCATCAACAAGGACATAGCCCCGGTCGGCTACAGCGAGAGACTGTTTGGCATTTTGTTCAACCATGAGGATAGGAATTCCTGAATCGTTTATGTCTTTCACGATATCAAAAATTTGATTTCGGTAAATTGGACTGAGCCCGGCCGTGGGTTCATCCAGTAGCAGAATTCGGGGTTCCAGCATTAATGCTTTACCCATCGCTACCATTTGGCGCTGACCGCCAGAAAGGAAGCCCACCTTTTGCTTTCTCTTCTCTCGAAGCGGAGGAAAGATCTGATATATCTCCTGAAGCCGGGGACG
>CAJWZI010000244.1 GCA_913049615.1 uncultured Alphaproteobacteria bacterium
CCGGAATGCGGTCGCATGGCGAGCATCACAGCGGCGGAGGCCATCTCCCACATGGGCGCCCGTCCAGAAACCGATTTGAGAGCCCTGATGAAAGAAAAACTGGTCTGAACGTTCCAGGCTGGACATTTCCCGTTAGGATTGGCATTTAGCCGACCGCGACCCCAACGAATGTCCATATTGTTGGGCCTAGTACCATAGACGAGGATTTTTGCTATGCGTGATCTGCAACTTCCCGGTCGTTCCACGATCCATTCACGGAACGGCGTGGCAGCGACATCCCACCCGCTCAGCACATTAGCAGCGATAGATGTGCTGCGCCGTGGCGGCAACGCGGTGGATGCTGCTGTGACTGCTTGTGCCGTACAATGCGTGGTAGAGCCCATGTCCACGGGCATCGGTGGCGACTGTTTCGCTCTTTACGCCCCCGGCGGCGGCCCAGATGTCATTGGGTTAAACGCATCTGGTTGGGCTCCTAAGGGGCTGACCGCCCAACACCTACTGGACCAAGGTATCGACAGTATCCCTATCACGTCACCGCATGCAGCGTCGGTCGCCGGTGCCATTGACGGCTGGGATATGATTTTGAGCGACTATGGCACCATCGATCTAAACCAAGCCCTACAGCCCGCGATCGATTATGCCGCGAATGGCTATGCTATCACCCCGCGTGTAGCAGTGGATTGGAACCGCAATGTGGCCAAACTGGCTGCCAATCCTTCATCTGCCGCCAAATACCTTAAGGATGGACGTGCCCCTAAGGCAGGAGAGGTTTGGCGTTTACCGGAATTAGCCGAGACTTTGCGGACAGTAGCTGCCAAGGGACGCGAAGGCTTTTACCAAGGTTGGGTGGCAGAGGACATCGTGGAATTTCTCGTCAGCCTAGGTGGCTGTCATGCTCTGGATGACTTCACCGAGATGCACGGGGAATGGGTGACGCCGATCTCCACGGATTACCGTGGATATACGATTTATCAGATCCCGCCCAACGGTCAGGGGATCACCGCATTGATGATGCTGAATATCTTGCAGGATTATGATTTTGCCAACATGGACCCTAACGGCGTGGAACGCCTGCACCTAGAGACGGAAGCATCCCGCATGGCCTTTGCGGCGCGGGACAAATTCGTCGCCGACCAACGTCAGGCAGATGTTCCGGTGAAACTTATGTTATCGGCAAAATTCGCAGCCAAATTGCGATCACAGATTAAGGCGGACAGCGCCATTGAGGCGCCGGAAGCGACGGGTCCCGTTTACCGTGACACCATCTATTTGACCGTGGTGGACAAGGACCGTAACGCCTGCTCCTTCATCAACTCGCTCTACATGCCGTTCGGCACGGGCTTGACTTCACCAAAATCCGGCGTCTTGCTGCAGAACAGGGGAGCCGGCTTCGTCGTAGATCCGGATCATCCCAATAACGTCGCCCCGCGAAAACGGCCTCTACACACCATCATCCCAGGCATGTGCCTTCGAGACGGCAAAGTCGCTTACTGCTATGGCGTCATGGGCGGTGGCTATCAGCCCGTGGGGCATACCCATCTACTAACAAATTTGATCGATTTCTCCATGGACCCACAGGAAGCCATGGACAGCCCACGGGTTTTTCATGTGGAGGGCCGTCTGGATGTAGAACGGGGCCTGGATGACGCCGTCATGGCTGGGCTGGAAGCTCTGGGACACAAGGTGGGCCGGCCTGAGATGCCATGGGGCGGCGGCCAACTAATTGAAATCGACTGGGAAAACGGCACCTTGGCCGGTGCCTCTGATCCTCGGAAGGACGGTTGTGCCATCGGTTATTAGTTATTTTTAATTGTGAAAATTCTTTATACAATTCGCCCATTAGCACGCACCATTTACCAATTCATGCCAGATTTCTATCAACTGGCCAACCTGGAATAATTTGCGTTTTCCAACGGGTGAATATTCTTTGTTGGTATTGTACATTTACGTATCCATGTCATCTCTTCGTCCCGTTATTCCCTTTTTGTAGTGAATGAAATTGCGCATCTTCTGAACCGTTGCGTTGGGTTCCTCCCGAATAAGAAAATGACCCGTTCCATCCAGAATATCGATTCGAGCGCCATCAATTCGGCTCCACAGATCTTCGCCATATTCCAGGGTGCCGCATTTATTTTTCGTTCCGTCCAATAGTAATTTCGGAACATCGGTGCGGCCCAATGGCTAGGAGAAGGGTTTGCCGTTGCATCCCACCTGGAGTTCCAGTTCGACGACTTATTCAAAATTTAAATCGCATGTTGCCTTGAAACCGCCCGGATTGTAGGTCCTGAAATCAGAACTGAAGTACATGTCCTGAATTTCGATGCCATGGCGTGGATAACTATGCCCCAAATACTCTAGGGCAGGCTTAACCATCAAAATATGGTAAATCCTCGCTGCTACCCTGGTCCGTGTAAAGAAGGCTGCCTGCCTGCGAAAAATTCAAGATACTCATGGCCGGTGACAGATTAAGCTTTGGACATGCCAGACACCACCGGTAAAAGGCCAACAGAAGAAATAGGGAGGTTGTTTTGGAATTTGCCCCGCGAATGAGCCGCTTTAAGCCGTCGCCCAGCCAGATTGCCTCAGCCCGTGTACGCGACCTACAAGCGAAGGGCCGAAATATTATCAAGCTGACTGCGGGGGAGCCGGATTTCCCCGCCCCCGATAGCGCCAAGCAGGCAGTGATCGAACTGATGGAACGAAACGAAATCCAATACACACCGGTGAACGGTACCTTAGCCTTGCGCCAGGCGGTACAGGCCAAGTTCCAACGGGACAATGATCTGCGCTACGATCTCGATCAAATCGCTGTCGGCTCCGGCTCGAAACAGGTGCTATTCAATGCCCTCATGGCCACTGTGTCATCAGGAGATGAGGTGATCATCCCCGGCCCCTATTGGACCTCATACCCGGACATGGTCAAGCTAGCTGGGGGCACACCAGTGTTCGTTGTGGCTGGACAGAATGAAAAATTCAAGGTTCGGCCGGAAGAGCTAGAGGCTGCCATCACACCCAAATCAAAATGGCTGATGATTTGTTCACCGAGCAACCCGACCGGAGCGGCCTATTCCTGGAATGAGTTGCGGAGCTTGGCGGATGTGCTGTTGCGCCACCCTCATGTGCATGTGTTGACCGACGATGTATACGAGCACCTGATTTTTGATAGCCATAAATTTGCCACCCTGGCTCAGGTGGAGCCAAAACTTTTTGGACGCACAGTGACTTGCAATTCGGTTTCCAAGGCCTATTCCATGACAGGCTTCCGCTGCGGCTACGCCGGCGGACCAAAGGAGATCATCGCCAAGATGTCGAACATGCAGTCGCAAAGCACCGCGGGAGTCAGCGCCATCGGCCAGGCAGCGGCCGTAGGCGCTCTAAATGGCCCCCAGGACTTGCTGACTGATCGAGCCACGAACCTACAGCTTAGGCGTGACATTCTATTCGAGAAACTCAATGCAGCACCGGGCCTGAATTGTGATCTACCCGATGGCGCCATGTACATTTTCTGCTCCTGCGCCGGGACTGTTGGCAAAAAGAGATCGGATGGTCAAGTGATCGAAACCGATACGGATTTCACCATGTATCTGTTGGAAAGCGTAGGTGTCGCCGTAGTTCAGGGCGAAGCCTATGGATTATCACCCTATTTTCGCGCCAGCTTTGTCGCGCCCGAGGTGGACTTGGTGCGTGGCGGCAATCTCATTCAGGAAGCTTGTGCGGCGCTCAATTAGAGGGCGTTTCTAAGCAATTGTGCGATGTGTATCGCTACGCGGCTACTGCCGTGCTTGATTTGCTGCCGGCAAGAGGTTCCGTTGGCGACAAGTATGGTTTCCTCACTAGCGTCTCGTATGGCAGGTAAAAGCGCGGCCTCCGCCATGGCCTGAGATACTTCATATGTCTCTACGCCGTAGCCAAAGGCACCGGCCATGCCACAACAACTCGAAGTCACCGTATCCGCCTCCACATCTGGCAAAAGACCCAGGACGACGTCCAACGATGACATGGTCTGATGTGCTTTTTGATGACAATGACCATGCACC
>CAJWZI010000245.1 GCA_913049615.1 uncultured Alphaproteobacteria bacterium
AAAGGAATTCGACGAGGAAATTTCCGAGGAGCGTTTACAACTTCAAGGTGAGGAAAACCAGTTGCGTAAGCAAAGCACAATCCTATCGCCTGAGGCCATGAACAACAAACGCCGCGTGTTAGAGAATAAGGTTTCGGATCTGCGCCGCAAGGCAGAGCAAAAGCGAGGCATCCTCAACCGGGCCTTTAACGGCGCCACAAGAGAATTGCGTCAAGAGATCGCGAAGGTTTTAGCCGATCTGATGAAGGAACGAAATATAACCATCACTCTGGCGCGCAAAGCGGTGTTGGTGTTCGACCAGCGCCTGAGCGTTACTGAGGAGGTCTTAAAACGCCTCGATAAGAATCTGCCAAATGTGAAGATAGAATTCAAAAATCCAAAAAATAAGTAGCACCCCTGCAGTTTGGTTTAGCCTCGCAAGGTGTTTTGTCCATGTTGAATAACCGCTGGGCAATTTTGGTCCTGTTGATCTTTGTGCGGTTGGTCATGGGGTTTCAGTTCCAGGCAGTCGCATCCATAACACCGTTCATGGTAGCTGATTTGGGCTTGGACTTTGCCGAGATTGGCACTTTGGTTGGTCTTTATATGCTGCCTGGTTTGGTAATTGCGTTGCCAGGTGCCATGCTGGGTAGCCGGTTCAGTGATTTGACTATGGTTTTGTTCGGCGTTGGCGTCATGGCGGTAGGAGGTGTCATCACGGGGCTAGCCGACAATTTCGTCATGGTTGGGTTGGGTCGTTTGATAAGTGGCGTTGGTGCCGTTCTGCAAAGCCTGTTCATGCTAAAAATGGTCGCGGAATGGTTTGACGAAAAATCCGTCACCACGGCAATGGCGTTACTTTTGTGCGGCTGGCCCGTGGGTATAGCTATCGCGCTGACCACCATGGGACCTCTGGCAGAAGTTTGGAACTGGCAAGGGGTAATGCATTTGACTGCACTAACCTGCCTGTTGGCTTTGATTGCGGTTTGGGTCGGTTATCGGGCGCCGCCTGGCGGACAGTCCATATCAAAGGTGGGATTTAGGTTCCACATTCCGCGCCGTGAATTAGCGCTGGTTTGTTATGCCGGCGTAGTTTGGGCTTTTTATAATCTTGCCTATTTTTCTTATCTGTCGTTCGGGCCGGCCATGTTGATCGAGCGAGGCATCGACATTGCGGCGGCCGGCGCCGCCATCAGCCTGGCAAGCTGGGGAGCTTTGCCAGGTCTACCACTTGGTGGTTTTTTGGCGGATCGCACGGGACGGCCGGGTTGGGTTTTGACTATTTGTTGCCTTTTGGCTGCCTTATTTGCCGGCGCCTTGCCCTTCGTAGACTTTCCCTTTGTGTTGAGTGCCTTGACTGGCCTGTTTGCCGCTGCGCCGGCTGGCATCATCATGGGGAGGGCTGTTCTATTGATGTCACCGTCGAATCGGGTTCAAGGCAATGCCATCCTCTACACCTTTTTTTACGGCGGTCTGGGACTTATTCCTGGTGTGGTGGGCTGGACAGCCGATGTGGCAGGCACGGCCGCGGCGCCGATATTTCTGTCTGCCGTTATTCTCGTCCTGACGGTCCCCTTGTTCCTCGGCCAGTACCTCTTGTCGCGTGACTAGACCGCGTCGGGGCCCCTATCAAAGGGGGCAATATCGCGATCGTCGGTCAATAAGTGGATCAGGGTGGGAAAGCCGTGGGAAAGCGCACCCTGCAGCGCATCTGCAAAATCCTCCGTTCTCTCTACGGTCCATGATTTACAGCCGTAGGCCGTGGCCACATCAGTAAAATTGGGACTGATCAGCCGCGTGCCATAGATATGGTCGGAGCCAAACCTCTGCCGCTGCCCCTCCAAAATTGAACCGTGTACGCCGTTGTCACAGACAACGACTACTAGATCTATATCCTGTTCCACTGCTGTGACCAATTCCTGGCCTGTCATCATAAAACCGCCATCGCCAACGAATGCTATGGCCGGTTGTTCAGGCCGCGCCAGGCGAGCCCCGATAGCGCCTGGAATGCCATACCCCATTGCGCCTGATACAGGCCCCGCTTGGGTATGGGCGTGATCGAAACAATAAAAGCGGTGGATCCAACGGGCAAAACTGCCGCCATCGGTCAATATAGTCGTGTTGGCCGGTGCGATTCGTGCCACATCGGCCGCGATATGTGATAAATCCACCGCCCCTTGGACTGCGACAACGCCGGGCTCTCTACTCTGCAGGTAAGCCCCATGAAGTGTTTCTATCTCTCCGTCTCTTGGTTCAAGTTTTGCCGCCAAGGCGCGGCAGGCTGGGCCTAGGTCGGAAAGGATGGGTAGATCGGCTCGGCAGCGCGTGAGGATATCGATATCCGGATAAATTTGGATGAGGCTCTGGTGATCATGGGGCAATAGACCATCTTCTGACGTAATGCCGTCCATGCGGCTGCCGACAGCAATCAGCAAGTCCGCTTCTTTGAGGATCTCCCGCTGATAGGGCAGCCTGTTGATCTCCAGGTGTCCAGCGTAGGCCGGATGCTGGTTTGAGAAGGTATCCTGACGCCGGTATGTAGTCATGACGGGCAACCCACCCGATTCTGCTAATGCCATTAGGCTGTCGTTGCAGTCTTGAACCGCGACAATCTCGCCAGACAGGACAAGTGGGCATTTCGCGGTGTTGATCATCACACTGGCCTGTTCAATGGCGCCCGGGTCGGGCAATACATTCGGCCGCGGCTTGGGCTTAGGGACGTCAAGGTTGTTTACCAGTCCGTCAGTCAGATCGCGAGGTAGCACAACCACAACCGGGCCCGGCCGCCCGGCAGTTGACAGGGCGACCGCCTGCGCAGTCACGGTGGCAATTTGATCGCTGTTATTGGGTTGCAAAACTGCCTTGGCAATAGGCGAGAACATCGCAGCTTGGTCAATCTCTTGAAAGGCTTCCTTGCCCTGGGATGTGCTGCGTACATGGCCAACGAACAGAAGCATGGGACTGCTATCCTGTTTCGCCGTATGCACGCCAATAGCCGCATTGGTGGCGCCGGGACCGCGGGAGACGAAGACCGCCGCCGGCCGGCCGGTCAATTTGCCAAAAGCTTCTGCCGCGAAGGAGCCGCCGCCTTCATGTCGTGTCGTTACCAGCCGGATTTGATTACGAGTTCTGCGCAAGGCCTCCAACACGGCCAGAAAGCTCTCCCCAGACACCGTGAAGGCAGTGTCCACACCGTGGGCAATTAGTGTATCCACCAAGACATCGCCGCCAGTTACGTTATGCCGTGTCATGTCGTTCATGGTCTGACAGTGCCCTATGACGGCGGACCTCACAAGAGCAGCTAATTGTGTTAGTCTGGCCGAAGGAATGGGGAGCAAAAATGCCCAATCGACTCAGCGCCGTGGCAACGGTGCAGGAAGACAACGACCGAGTCCGTGTTACTGAACACCGCTTCGCGTCAGGTGCCGAGACGACACCACACGTGCATCAATGGGACTATGTGGTAGTGCCGCAAACGGATGGTGAATTGTTGATTATAGAACCCGATGGTAAAGAGACTCGGGCACGACTGACTCGGGGACAATCCTACTATCGTCAGGCGGGGGTAAATCACAATGTAATCAATGTGGGTGGTGGGGAATTGGTGTTTATTGAAGTTGAAATGAAGGCGCACCCAATCGCCGACAAAATGTAGGCAGAGCACGAGCATGGAGAATTAGTCATGAAATTCCTGGGTAACGGAATCAATATCGAATACGAATTGTTCGGGCCGGAGGATGCCCCCACGGTTGTGGTCAGCCATTCGCTAGGTTCCTCCCAGATTATGTGGGCACCGCAACTTCCACCCCTAGCCTTGAGTTTTCAGGTGCTATGCTACGATACCCGGGGTCATGGTAAAACGGATGCACCGAAAGGCGAATATACCCTTGATATGTTAGGTGACGATGCCATGGCCTTGATGGACGGACTTGGATTGTCTGAAGTGCATTGGGCAGGACTGTCTATGGGCGGTATGATCGGCCAGAACATCGCCTTGCGGGAACCGGGTCGGTTTAAGAGCTTGAGCCTTTGTGATACCTCCTCGCAAAT
>CAJWZI010000246.1 GCA_913049615.1 uncultured Alphaproteobacteria bacterium
GAGCGATATCGCAGCAGCTGCCGGGCAGATGCCGCTGGGTAACAGGGGCCGCGTAGCCGAGCTCAATTGCGTTCAACAGGCTTTGGCGACCGCGAGAACTATGGTCGAGGCTGCGCTGGATCAGGTTCGACCATCGGCGGTGACGCTGCCTGTTATCCTGGTGGGCGGCGGCGCGCCTCTTCTGGGTGGTTTTGCTATCGGTGGTGGTGAGATTGTGCGCCCGGATTATGGGCAAGTGGCGAATGCCATTGGCGCATCTATTGCCATGGTGGGCGGGGAATGTGACCGAGTTTTCTCACTGGATGGTATCAGCCGAGACGAAGCGGTAGCCGCTGCCAAGTCGGAGGCGGTCAGTCAGGCCCGTGAAGCCGGTGCCGATGCTAGCAGTATCAACATTGTGGAAATAGACGAAATTCCCTTGAGTTATCTACCCGGCAACGCCACGCGTCTGCGGGTCAAGGCGGTGGGTAATTTGTCGGCAGCGGGAATATGAACAAGATTGGTCTAAAGGATCTTGATGACATAGCCTTGGGTGCCACATTTTTGGGTACGGGAGGAGGTGGCGATCCCTATATTGCCACGCTGATGACCCGCAAAGCCATCGAACAGAATGGCCCCGTCACAATGGTGCTTTTGGATGAAGTGCCGGATGATGCCTTGATCTTCGCTTGCGGCAATATGGGGGCACCGACTGTGGCAATCGAAAAAATCATGGGGGCCGATCAGCCGCCCGCTGCCGTTCTGGCACTGGAGGCTCATCTGGGGCGGCAGGCGGATCTTTTGATGGCGTTTGAGGCCGGGGGCTCCAACTCCATGATGCCCATCTACAACGCAGCTATCCTTGGAAAACCCATGGTTGACGCCGACGGCATGGGCCGGGCCTTTCCGGAAATGCAAATGGTGACGTTTTCGGTATACGGCGCCTCGGGTTCTCCTTTTGCCTTGGCATCCGAGCACGGCGATACGGTAATCTTGGATATTGATGATGGCAATCGCGCCGAATATATCGGTCGGGGCATCACTATCCGCATGGGCGCCCGCGCTGCCAAGGCGTCTTACCCTATGGATGGTGCTACTGCTCGTAGGGTTTCTATTCCCGGCACGACATCCTTGTGTCAGGCCATCGGTGCCAATCTTCGGGAGTCCCGGGAACAAATCTGCGATCCTTTCACCAACTTGATCGAGATGTTATCGGAGACGCATTACGAGCATGCCAAGGTATTGTATTCCGGCAGGGTTACCGATTTGATCCGTGAGACCCGGGACGGCTGGGCCATCGGCAAGGTAGTGATTTCGGGCCGTGACGACGAGAATTTGGAAATCGAATTTCAAAACGAGTTTCTGGCCGCCAGGCAAGGAAATCAATTACGCGCGATAGTTCCCGACCTGATCTGCATTCTGGATAGCGAGATGGCCCAGCCTATCACCACCGAACGTCTGCGCTATGGCCAGCGGGTCTCGGTCATGGCGGTTTCCGCGCCGCCTATCATGCGGACGGATGAGGCTCTCGCGGTCTTTGGGCCAGCCGGTTTCGGTATGGAGAGCACCTTTATACCTTTGGAAGAATTGCCTTGATTATTGTAACGCTGAATTTGTATGCGAATTTTCCAGAGGAAATTGCATTTGGGTGGTTGGTTTTGGCGGCAGGGGTTGAGCATGCGGAGATGGTTCAAATAGAGAATTTGATAATTTTAGATTGGTCGCTGGTATGCGTAATTTTGGTGTATTTAGCGATACAGGAGATAGGGCATCATCTTTTCAAACGGAATTGCACACTAAAGTGTCGTCAAGGATCTATCGAAAGGTGTTCAGGATGTTCACTGACAAGGATGTTCAAACCTTCGCCAGCGATGGCGCAATTGTCCTAAGGAACTTGATTTCGCCCGCATGGCTGAAACGTATCGCGGCGGCGATCGAGAGGGATATTGCTGAGCCAGCACCGTATTTTCATGGTTATGCGGCAACGGGCGGCACGGGTCAGTTCCACGGTAATCTGCGGATTTGGGAGACGGACCCAGATTTGCGTGAATTCTGTCTGCATTCCGATCTTCCGGAAATGGCCGCAATGATCTTGGGCAGCGGACGAATTAACCTGCTCTATGACCAGCTGTTTGTGAAAGAACCTGGCACGCCCAACCCCACCCGTTGGCATAACGATCAGCCCTATTGGCCGATACGTGGCCGTGATGTGGTCTCGTTTTGGATGTCGCCCGACGAAGTTAGCAAGGATAGCGGCGCCCTAGAATTCATCAGCGGTTCTCACAAATGGGGCACGATGTTTCAGCCCGAACGTTTTGGCGACACGGCAGCTCATGATGACTACGACCGCAATCCTGATTACGTGGATATGCCGGATATAGATGCCACACGAGGAGATTATGACATCGTCACCTGGGACCTAAATCCGGGTGATGTCTATGTCTTTCACGCCATGACGGTACACGGCGCCGGCGGTAACCTGCGAAATGATGTGCGCCGGCGCGGTTACGCGGTGCGCTATGTCGGTGATGACATTTGCTACGATGGTCGTCCAGGCACAAATGGACATTTGCGTAGCGCTGATTTTGCGGACGGTGATGTGCTCACTGGACCGCGATTCCCGCAAGCCTGGCCGCAATGACTTGGAGCCGCTCCATTAGTCGCCGAAGTGACGGCGCCAAATCGGCGAGATAGTGGGGTTTTGCCTGACACTGTCCTTTAATGCGGTGAGACAGGGCGGCATAATGTTTCCCCGATACCAAATCAACATCATGGCGATGTATACATCGGCCAAACTCATGGTATCGCCCAAAAGAAATGGCCCTGGATCAATCGCTTGCTCCAACACGGCCATGGCCTCGCTCATACGGTCCATTGCCGCCGTGCGGGTCGCCTCGATGGCAGTGTGATCGGAGGTGAAACGTTCTGGGTAGCCGGCGCGTAGTACCGCCTCGTAAAGGTTTACGCTGGTAAAAACAGTCCAGCGTAAAAATTTTCCGTGCTCAGACGAGCCCGGCGACGGCGCGAGAGCCTTTTCCGGGAAACAGGCGGCAAGGTGAATGAGGATCGCGGCGGTCTCGGTCATGATGGAACCATCAGGCAAAACAAGGACCGGAAGCTGCTTCCAGGGGTTGGTCTCCCGAAAACTCTCCGCCAGTGGCGTGCCCGGCTTTGATTCCAATTCAACTAATTCAAACGGTGTCTCTGCTAGTTTCAAGGCGGCCTCGACTACAAATCCTCCTGAACCAGGTCGGTTATAGAGACGGTATGACATGATTGACTACTCCACCTGTTCTGTACCCACGGCGTCTAGAATCTGCGCCTTGACCATGGCATCAATATCTTGGTCGCTATATCCCACTTCGGCCAAGAGATCATAGGTATGTTCGCCCAACAGAGGTGCGCCCTGCCGGATTGAAGTTGGCGTACCTTCGAAGCGCGCCGCAGGACGTGCTTGGCGAAGCCGGCCTGCATGTTGGTGTTCGTACTCCACCACGATTTCGCTGGCCTTGATTTGGGGATGTTCGATCATTTGTTTGCGGGTTAATACAGGTGCGCAGGGGACGCCGGCATCATCGAGGGCTTGCAGCCATTCCGCCGCCGGTTTTTCAAGTAGCACCTCCTGGATCAAATTCAGCCTATCGTCGGCATTTTCATCCCGCAGGGCCGGGGTTAGAAAGCGTGGATCGTTTAGTAGATCCTCACGCCCGGCGACCTTGCAAAAGCCCTGCCATTGCACATTAGTCATGGTCGAAACAGTGATATAACCATCCTTGGTCTCGTAAATCAGGTCGATGAAGGTAGCGGCTCGCTGTTCGCTGACTTCGCGTCCGACGAAGGTTTGTCCCCCCATGTCAGATGACCACAGAAAAGCGATGATGGAATCGAGCATGGAAATTTTGACGTGCTGGCCCTCGCCTGTTTTTGCCCGCCCTGCAAGCGCGGCCGTGACTGCTTGCGCCGCAGTGACGCCAGTCAGTTTGTCTGGCAAGATTGTACGGATAAGCCGCGGGCGATCCTTGTCTGAGCCCGCCTGTACAGTGGCTA
>CAJWZI010000247.1 GCA_913049615.1 uncultured Alphaproteobacteria bacterium
CCCTGATAACCCATATCTGCAATAGCCGTAGTGGCATCCCGCAACAACCAAACCCTATATTCGGGCTCGAACCAGGCGCGAGCCACCACGTGAGACCCGTTCTGCGGACCGATCTTTTCTTCGTACGTCTGAATCAGCACCTCTAAAGCCTCCGGATCGACAATGCCCTTGTCAACCAACAGAGATTCCAGAGTGCGTACCCGCAGTTCAGTATCGCTTAAATGACTATCGTCATGATCTTCGCTCATGACGCCACTCCACCTAAATACATGTCTGGACGATGGGCCAGAAATCAGCAACGGTCAAGGATGCCCCGCCAACCAGAGCACCATTAACATTTCGTACTGACAAAAGTTCGGCCGCGTTGGATCCTTTTACAGAACCGCCATACAGAAGCCGCATATTAACTCCCTGGTCACGAAACCGCCTTTGCAACCGGGCCCGGATAAAGCCATGAACCTCCGCCACGTCATCCGTCGTTGGAGTCAGGCCCGTACCAATCGCCCAGATCGGTTCATATGCGATCACGGTATTTTTAGCGATGCAATTCCTAGGTAGCGAGACCGTTAGTTGTTTTCCGACTACCTCCAACGTTTTACCGCGCTTTCGCTCTGCCGCCGTTTCACCGACGCAAACGATAGCGCGCAGGCCCGCTTGATGTGCCGCTTCCGCCTTGGCGCGAACCATCTTGTTGCTTTCTTTATGGTCGGCACGCCGTTCCGAATGACCAACAATGACGTATGCACAACCCAAATCCATTAACATGGCCGCGGAAACATCGCCAGTATGAGGCCCCGCCTCGTTCGCATGGCAGTCCTGCCCCCCAATCGCAACGCGGCTGCCCTCCACGGCTTCACTCAGGGTCGCCAACAATGTCGCAGGCGGGCAAACCAGCACGTCGCATTGCGCCCTTGGTTGTTTTGCCAGTCGGGTCACCAATTTCGTCACCTCCCGTTTGCCGACTGATTTCAGGCCATTCATCTTCCAGTTTCCTGCAATCAGGGGGCGTATTTTTACGACCATATCCAGCATCCTCGTTTATCGCTACCTTTGGGCAAGATGTAGCAGAATATAGCCACCACGGGTATGATCAAAGGTCCCTGATCGATGCTTGCTCCAAAGCTGCTCGGTTCCTATGATGCCGCGCCGTTTCGATGGTTACTTGCGGCTTTTGCAGTGGCGAAATTTGAATAAATTAGTTGGATCAGAATACAGCATGCTGAACACCTTACGTGAAAGTACCGGCTCCTGGATTGTTAAGATATTTTTAGGACTATTGGTCCTCAGCTTCGCAGTCTGGGGGATTGGAGACCTATTCCGCCTGAAACCGGATGCCGCCGTGGTAACAGTGGCCGATACCAAGATTAGCGGACGTGAATTCCTCAACGATTTTAACCGCCAGGTCCGCCGCATGCAGCAAAGCCTTGGCCCCACTTTTGACACCCAGCAGGCCCGGCAGTTGGGTATGGTGGATCAGGTAATACAGCAGGCCGTAACGCGGGCATTGTATGACCAAGAAGTGGCAGAACTTGAACTGACAATTTCGGACGCGGATATCGTTGCATGGATACAGCAGTCCTCAGCCTTTAAAAATAGTTTTGGGCGCTTTGATAAGTTGCGTTTCGAGCAGGTGATCGCTCAGAATGGATTTAATGAAGAGACTTACATCGCGGCATCGCGCCGTGACCTATCTCGAGACCAATTGTTTGCATCCATTACCGGTGGAACACAGGCACCGGCACCCGTGGTCCAGGCGTTCTACCAGTTCCAAGAGGAAACGAGAATTTTCGAAGTTCTCAATCTGCCTTACGACAAGGTAACGGCCGTCGCCAATCCCACCGAAACCGATTTAAACGCCTATCATGAGGCGCATAAGAACCAGTTCATGGCGCCAGAATTCCGGTCCCTGTTGTATCTGACCCTACGGCCTGAACATTTGTTAGACGAAATTCTTGCCTCTGACCAGGAAGTGGTGGCGGCCTACGAGGCTCGCCTGAACGAGTTCACCACTTCTGCCAGCCGGGAGGTGGAGCAAGTCGTGGTCGCGGAGGAAACAGCTGCCCGAAAGATCGCCGGCCGCCTGAAGGACGGTAGAGATTTCTATGCCGTGGCGAAGGAACTGGCGGACATGGATAAGCAATCCGTCAAGTTGGGCCGCATGTTGAAAGCCGATCTACCCGAAGAGGCAGCGGAAGCCGTCTTTGCCATGTCTAAGGGTCAGATAAGCGAACCCATCGAAACCGGATTGGGCTGGCATATATTCCGGATTCTGGACGTCATCGAGGGCCATACAAAACCGATCACGGAGGTTCGCGAGCAATTGATCCGAGACGTCAAGATGGAGAAAGCAGCCGAGGTCATGTTTGAGTTGGCCAACAAAGTAGAGGATGAACTGGCCGGCGGTTCGACACTGAAAGAGATTGCCGAAGTGTTTAATCTTAATCATGGAGTCCTATCTGCAGTGGACAGTCGCGGCAGAGGCCGGGACGGGCACCCTGTGGCCGACCTGCCGAAGGCGCCCAGCTTTATCCGTGAAGCCTTTGCAATCCAAATTGGTGATGAAGGGGAGTTAAAAGAAGCCTCTGACGGGAGCTATTATCTGGTGCAGGTCAACAAAATCACCGAGACCGCGGTGAAACCGATTGGCGAGGTGCGCGGCGAAGTCCGCAAGGCGGTCTTAAAGGAACGACGAGCCAAGGCCGGCAGCGAGCAAGCGGGGGAAATTGCGGCAGAGACACGCTCTGGAAAGAAACTGGTTAGCCTCGCCAAAGCCGGTGTTTCTACCGTCAAGACCCTGGAACCTCTGACCAGACAAAAGGCAGGAATTCATCAGAAACTGGGTGGCGAACTAGCAACCAAGTTGTTCCGCCTTCGTGTTGGAGAGATAGCGGAAGGTCCGGCACAGGATGGCATCAGCCACTCCATAGTACGCCTGGTTAAGGTCATAAATGCTGACCACAAAAAAAAGGATGAAGCAAATCTGAACCGCCTGACTGAGTTTGTCCGGGCTTCCATGACAGACGATATTTTGGCGCAATACCGGTCGGCTCTACGCAAAAAGTACAGTGTTGAAATCAATGACCGAGTCATTGATGCCTTGTTTGATGAATTGAATGTACGTGGATAGCCCATAGATTTCGGCGTCAATTGCGCGATGGGCGGCCGCGAATAACGTGCCACGTAATTGTTTTGCATAGCCGAGGATGCATTGATGTACCATGCGACCTGATGTCATAGATCTGCGGGAATTCTATGGAACGCGACTGGGACAGGTGGCACGTAAGTTCGTCCGCTACAGGATCCGGCAGTTGTGGCCTGATTTAAGCGGCCTAGATTTGCTAGCGCTTGGCTACCCAACTCCTTACCTGCGCCAGTTCCAGGGCGAAGCGCGAAGGGTCGTGGCGTTCATGCCCGCCCAACAGGGCGTTCACCGTTGGCCCCTCCGGGACCGCAATCAGGTCGCGTTGACCGACGAAATGGAGTTGCCGCTACCCGATGCCAGCGTCGACCGGGTATTGCTTGTCCATGGACTGGAAAATACCGAGCAAGTGGGGCCGCTTTTTCGGGAGATCTGGCGCGTACTGGCATCCGGTGGGCGGCTGTTGGTGGTGGTGCCAAATCGTCGAGGCATCTGGGCGCGAATGGAGCGGACGCCTTTTGGGCAAGGCCACCCCTATAGTCCGGGTCAGTTGTCCCGTCTGTTACGCGACAATCTATTTTTGCCAGGTGAACGAATATCGGCTCTTTATGTCCCGCCGCTGCGGTCGCACATGCTGTTGCGTACCGCGGGAGCGTGGGAAAAATTGGGCCATAGGTTGGGTAACACATTCGCAGGCGTGTTGTTGATGGAGGCAGACAAACAAATTTATGCTGTCCCCACGATGAAAATGCGCCGACTGCGGCCGATCGCCTTACCCTTACCAGCGCCGACGTCGGGCGCAGCCGGCTTGATTGGCTCCAAACAGCGTGAGAGTTTTGATCATGGACGAGTCCCCACGTAAGAACCAGT
>CAJWZI010000248.1 GCA_913049615.1 uncultured Alphaproteobacteria bacterium
CTTGCGTTAAACGAAGAAACTGAATACACTCGTAAGTAGAATCCTCCTTTCCTGACCGGTTTGGGGTGGTTCATTCGATCCTCGGATCGAGGCCGGAATCGGGCTGCCACTCGATTTCGGCTTTTTTTTATGGATTCCACACTATTAAATTCACAAGTTCAGTACAAACGACCTTAGCAAGTAAGAACTGCAGGTTCTATGAATTTTTCGGGTACTGTTCACCTTTTAGTGCCGGAAGGTTTTTTAGAGCATAGGCAATTTGCAAACCATAGGCAGAAGAGGTCAGTCGGTCGATGGCAAATAGGCCATTTTTGCCAAAGGTCAACGGTTGGTCGGTAATGTCCCGTTCCAATAGCAACGTGCCGAAAGCGCCTTCTTGGCCGATTAGTGCGTCGCCACAGATATTGGCAATGCACAAGGCGGCGCGGGTGAGTATACTGGTTTCTCCTACTTGGGCGCCGATAATCAATGGGATTTTTTTTTGTGCGGCCCTCCGCGCAATAGTCAGCGAGCGCAACAGGCCGCCCATTTTGGAGATACGCAGGTTTATGATAAAGGATTCCGGCCGATGTTCTATGGGAGCAAAGTGGGCTTGGCTGAGAAAGCTTTCGTCTAGGATCAGCTTCGCCGGTTGTTGGGCAGCTAGTGTATTTAGCCCAGTGTGGTCTAGTGCTTGCAGGGGTTCTTCCAGCGCACAGGGGTTGATGCTGATGGCGTCAAGATAGGCAAGGACTTGGTCGGGGGTATTCCATAGATTATTGGCGTCTAAGCGAACACGGGGATTTTTTACCGCTGCATGGAGGGCGACGTATTTGGCGTTGTCGAGGCTCGGGTCACCGGTGATTTTTACTTTGAAGTCGCTAAAGCCTAGGGCGGCGTATTGTTGCACCTGACTGGTCAGGGTCTCGAGTGGGCCGTCGCCAATGACGGCCGTATAGCGGAAGGGCCCGGACAACTCAGGGAGGTCGAGTAGGTATTCGATGGATTGGTGTTGGTCTTTGGCTAAGGCGTCGAGCAGCGCCAGTTCGATGGCACACCAGGCGGCTGGGTTCTGCTCTATGGTTGCTGCATTCGCTTGAATCCATTGACGCAGATCTGTAATAGAATGAACGGTATTGATCAGGTCATCGCGGTGGGTGGCAAAAAATCGTTCGGCTGATGCGATCGATTCGGCCGTGACATACTCGCGTGGGCAGCCTTCGCCCAAGCCTAAGCAACCGCTGTCAGTGCGGGCGGCGACCAGCACGCTTTGGGTCATGGTCCGTTCGGCGCTGCTGTGTTTGAAGCGCGTCTTGAACGGGATCTGCAGCGGATGCAGGGTCAGGGTGTGCAGTCGCATTATTCGATGTATGGAGCCAGGTCAAAGCGGAAGTCGTGGCGATATTGCAAAGGCAGTGTTTTGAATTGGCCTTCGCGCTGGCCTTCAGCTATACAGTGTTTCTTATAGTGTTCGTAGGTGCCGTTTTTGAGGGTATACAAAATTAGGGGATGGAGGCGGCCACTGGAACGCTTGGCCTCGTATTCCATATTGAGCCCTTGCACCCGTCGATCCAGCTAGGCAGCAATTTGCTCTGGTTCAATGCGTGTGGAGGTCGCCAGCTCAATATAACATTCGTAGTGCATGTCTTGTTGATTGGCGAGAACTTGGTAAAACATGGGCTTGAGCTGGAATTCTATTTCGGCCCGATGAACAGCGTCTATGATTTGGCTTTCATAGAGTTTTTCACCAGTAAGGTTTGTTACCCCTTTGCCTTTTTGTAGGAAGCGGATGGTCGGAGTATTGGCGAAGCGGCCGGTGACTTCGACAATGTCGTTCATATCGTAGCGATAAAGGCCGGCCGAGGTGGTGACGAATAAGTAGTATTCAGCCCCTTGCTGTAATGCCTCGATGCCGATGAATTCAGGCGTGCCGTTCTCCCAGGCCGTTTTTTCGACGAATTCGAAGAAGTTTTCATCCAAGGTCGGAATGCCGGTATTGGCGTCCGCGTCGATGGTGATGGTGCCGCGTAACTCACTGGCAAGGTAGCCCAGTTCAATGACCTGGATATTGGCCGGAAAATAGGGCAGAATGCCGGCTAATGAGATACCGCAGGAGCCACCAGTCCAGGTCGTAAGTACCTGGAGATATGGCCAAACATCAGAGAATGCGAGCGTATCGGTTGTCTGGGCGAGTTGGCGCAGCTGGTCCGCTCTGGTGGGGTTTGGCCGCAAATGCTGGCGAAGTGCCGCTGCTTGAGCTATTGGCAAGGCGTCAAAGCAGTTGCATGTGCCGGTTGCCAGCTCTTGAAGCAGCGTCACCAGCTGTTGGTTAATAACCTCTAACAACCGGTGGCAGGTTGAGGGATTGGCTGTGCCGAAATAGGTAATATTCTCTTCTGCCAGGGATAGGAGAGCGATGATATAATATTTGCTGTCATAGTCGGTGATTTCAAAAACCTCAATGGGCAATACGTATTTGGCACGGGCGATCTTAGGCATGGTTTTATAAATGTGGCCTGAGGCGCTGCCATAGGGAATGCCGTTTTCCAGGTAGCCGTCTATGGCGGGGCTGACCAAGCCCAAAAGCTTGCCGTGGAAGGCTTCGGGGCGAGCCCGGTACTGCATATAGGAAAAGATGTGTTGCGAGCGCTTGAGGGCGTCCAGGTTTTGTTGGAGTACTGGGATGTACTTCGGCTTCCCGGTGGTGCCGCTGGTTTGGTTGTACATGACGGGCATCGCAGCGGTAAGTACTGGCTCGCGGTGCTGTCCCTGGGCATTGATCTGCGGCCGCAGATCCTCGTAGGTGTGCACCGGGACGTTTTGCATAAAGCTGGAGCAGTCGTCAATCGCGGCAAAGTTATGGCTACGGCCAAAGTGGGTATTGCGGTTGGCGTGTACAATCGAGAGCAGGGTGTCTACCTGGGCTTTTCTGGGATCTTGGGCAGCTTGGATCAGGCGTTGGTAATCGCTCCGCTTGATTTTGTTCATGCGGATTTTTAGTAGCACGTTGAGGATAATATCTACCACAGACTGTAGGGGCATCATATATTGGTCGATGCGGCCCAAGAAGGGCGTTTTTAGTTGCGTCGCGTAACCGAGGGGATAGTCTTTATTGACCAGTCCGATTTCTTCCACTTGACGGTCTTTGGGGAAGAAGTAGGTCCCAAATAGCAGGTCCCAGATGATTATGTTGTTGCCGTAGTTGGCGTTGGATTCTTGCACCTTGCGAGAGTGGTGCCAGCGGTGCAACTCGGCGCTGCTGATCAGATAGTTTAAGGGACCAAAGTGCAGTTCTATATTGCAATGCTGAAAAAAGCCGTTGACCGCATAAAACACAAAGTACAGCGCCAGCACTTCGCTGCCGACGCCAAGCAGGATGAAGGGCATGGCATCGAAGAGAAATTGCACGGCTTTTTCTAAAGGGTGGAACCGGGCAACATTGATCCAATAGAGCTTTGGCGGCGAATGGTGTACCGCGTGTAGTCGCCACAAGGGGGTGAGTTGGTGGGAAAATCGATGCAGCCAATAGCGTAGGAAATCGGCGCTGAGAACCATCAGTAGAGCCTGGATTCCGATAGGCCAATGGTGTGGCCAAAGGGCTTGGGTAGGCAAGGTGGTTTTTTCGATTAATTGTAGCAGAGTAATGGCAACTAAGAACGTCAATATTTTGGGCAGGACCATTTGCACCGTGACCATAAACAGAGCATCGTTCCACACGTCCGTTTTGGTTGCCAACCATTGGTCCAAATGGGGGGTATAGCGTTCAAAGAAGGCAATGATGCCGGCGCCGAAAGTCACAGGGACATAGCTACAGACCCACAGCGGCAGTGCCTGTGCTTGGAATGCGAAAAACAACGCCAAGCAGCATAGCATGGTCATGGGGTAGATCAGTGGCGGCAACAAGCGGTATTTAATTGGACGAATGCCTTGCATAGGTCTGGGCTCAAGAGTGTGCTGGCTGCGTATAATCTAACGAATATAGTATTCTTTCACTACAATCTATTTTTCTGGTAGTTT
>CAJWZI010000249.1 GCA_913049615.1 uncultured Alphaproteobacteria bacterium
ACCCTCAGCCTGATAATAGGCGTTGGTCCGATCAATATATCTCACATAGCTCAAAACGCGACCCTCCAAGACTGTAACGGCGCATTAGACCATATTGAAGGCGTGCAAGGCTAGGCGATTGCTGCTGGCAAAAATTTTGGGTTCAGTCGTGCGGAATCGCGCCAACTTCCACATAAACTCGATATTACTCAGTAGAGCCGCGGCAAAATTTACAACATGTACGCCCTTGCCCTACCGCAAATATGCAACCGAAAACCCCTCAGCGCGCGCATAACGGTCATCCGACTGCTCAGCCATCCAGGTTATCATTTGGAGAAATGTGAAGATGGATAGACCAACTATTCCATTTAACGATTTAATCGCAATGGCCTACCAGTTTACTACGCCGCGTCCTTGGCCAAAAAGCCGCCGGACTGACGAGACCAGAGATCAGCGTAGAGGCCGCCCCTCCGGAGAAGTGTTTCATGCGTTCCTTCTTCCACAATCCTGCCCTGATCCATGACAATCAGGCGGTCCATAGCTGCGATGGTGGATAAGCGGTGGGCGATAGCTACCACCGTCTTACCAGCCATCAGCGACTGGAAGCTTTCCTGTATTGCCGCTTCCACCTCTGAATCCAGAGCAGATGTGGCCTCGTCCAAAATCAATATTGGCGCGTCTTTGAGTAAGACTCGGGCAATCGCGATACGCTGGCGCTGGCCGCCGGATAGCTTGACGCCCCGTTCACCAACATGAGCCTCCAGACCGCGCCGACCCTCGCCATCTTCCAGCTCTGCAATGAAATCATCCGCCTTAGCCGCCCGGGCGGCTGCTATAACCTGACCCTCGGTAGCGCCGGGCTTCGAATAACGGATGTTCTCGAACACGGACCGGTGCAGCAGTGACGTATCTTGGGTGACCATAGCAATCTGGGCCCGCAGACTATCCTGGGTTACCGTCGCGATGTCCCTGCCGTCGATCAAAATACGTCCATCTTCTAGGTCATAAAATCTTAACAGAAGGCTAACCAAGGTCGATTTTCCGGCGCCGGAGCGCCCCACGATACCGATTTTCTCGCCTGGCTGGATTTCTAGATCCAAACCAGCGATCACGCCTTCATCCACGTCCTCCCTCTCCTTGCCGTAGTTGAAGCTGATGTTATCGTAGCGAACGCCCCCCTTAACTGCGGCTAGTTCTGTAGCTCCCGGCGTGTCCTCAATAGCGCGACCACGGGCAATGGTCTCTACCCCGTCCATGACTACGCCGATGTTCTCGAATACGGTAGAAACCTCCCACATGATCCACTGCGACATGCCCTGCAGCCGCAGCACCAGCCCCGTCGCAAGGGCAATGGCGCCGACGCCCACGGTGTCGAGATGCCACAGCCAAATGGATATGCCCGCGACGGAAAATATCAGGCAAGCATTCATGATATTCAAAGTCACGGTCAGCATTGTCGACAGGCGCATCTGAGCGTAAATCGGCTCCAGAAAACCTTGCATCCCCTCGCGCGCATATTCATCTTCATAAGCCGCATGGGCGAACATCTTAACCGTACCTATATTGCTATAACTGTCCACCACCCGACCGGTTACGACGGAACGCGCTTCGGCCTGGGCCTTGGACCAATCCCGCAGGCGCGGAACAAAATAACGCATGGCGATAATATAGCCGGTCAACCAGACGATCATGGGCGCCGCTAGACGTAGATCAGTGCTGGCGAACAGAACAACCGCGGCGGTAAAGTAGACCGCTACGTACAGCAGGACCTCGGTCAATTTCATGACGATGTCACGGACTGCCAAAGCCGTCTGCATCATCTTCGCGGCGACCCGGCCGGCGAAATCGTTCTGGTAGAACTCCATACTTTGCCGCAAGAGATAGCGGTGCGCCTGCCAGCGCGTCCGCATAGCGAAATTACCCAACAAGCCCTGGTGTGAAATCGATTCATATAAGAACTTCAGGGTGGGTAGTATCACCAACAAAACGGCTCCCATGATAAACAACGTTTCCTTGTGATCTTCCCAGAACGTCATTCTGTCCGAGGCGGCCAGCCAATCCACCAGACGGCCCAAGAAAGCAAAAAGGCTAACCTCAAGAACGGCGATCACTGTTGCGAACATGGCGGAAGTCAAAAGCAGGCGCCAAAACGGCTTAGCGTAATGCACCATGAAGGGGATTAGGGATGCCGGCGGCATCTCCGGCTGCTGGGACGGCAGTGGATCGGTAAATCCTTCCAGCCAGTCGAAAAATCTGGCAATCACGGCTGACACTCCAGAGCAAGGCCTATAACATATTGGGGGCTGCAACTTATCCTAAGTGGCGAAGCAACCGCAAATTCGCACGACCTATTCGTCCTCCGCCCCCACCGCCAGTCCGGCCTTAAAACGCGTATCAGCCTGGCGAAAAACTCTATGGGTGTTGTTCATGTCCCAGGGCTCTTCTTCCAGCGTCTCGTGATTCCATTGGCTTCGGGAGATGGGCGGATTAAAAAAATCGCCGCCGTAGACGTGCAAAGCGGGCGTCAGCTTGCGTATAGGATTAGCCACTGAATGGATAATATCCGGGCCTAATGTTGCCGCCTGTCCCACGCCCATGGACTCGGCCCCGGCCGCCTCGATTGCCGGTCCGCCAGGATCCTTCAACCTGCGCCAGAACACGTTGTCCTCCCGCCCACCATAAATGCCAATCACAGCGAACATATTGTGGTTGTGGGGCAACAAAGTCATATAGGGGGCCCAGACGAAGTTGATCACAGTCAGATCCGGCGCCTGATACAAGGGATAAACGCCGGCGGCGTTCGGCTCCCCCAACTCGGCAACGATACCCGCCGGATCCGCAACGGCCTCCAGCACCAATTCGCGGATAGCTTTTTGCCCACCGTCAACCGCAGCCTTGCAGTCATCAATAAAGCGATCCTTAATGAACATCGCCGCACTCTCCCCGCTGGTTCCTGCAGCAAAGTCTAACGGACGATCCTGCAATTCGCCATCAATTCACGGATGAATTTGGACTTAGTTGCCAATCGATCTGACCGATTTGGTGATCCAAGCTTCCTGCAAAAGGCGAAAATCCAATACAGGTACGAAAACAGCAACAAACGTGACCACGGCCGCATTTGAATTCCGCCACCATGAAAAATGGTGCGGATGCGATAGATTAAAACTGGCGACCCATACAGTAACAATAACTGTAGTATCACCCAATGTACCGGCGCAAACTAGCCCTTCAAGAGAGCTCGCAAGCCAGCGCGGTAGTCAGGATAACGCAACCGGACAGCCAATTCGCGCTTAATGCGATCATTTCGGACACGTTTATTATCCAGGTAGAAGCTGGCCGCCATTGGGCTCAGCTCGGCGTGCTCAATTGGAATTTCCTGTGGCGGTTCCACGTCTAGCAATTCTGCTGCGAAGGCTACTACATCTTGTGGTGGGGCCGCTTCATCATCACAGACATTGTATATCGCGCCGGGATTGGGCTGATTTATAGAGGCCTCAATAACGGTGGCGATGTCATCAACGTGGATTCGCGAGAATACATGCCCAGGCTTCACAATTCGCCGCGCCGTGCCACGACGAACATTCTCCAGGGCATTGCGGCCAGGGCCGTAGATACCGGCCAATCGGAAAATATGCATGGGCAAATTGTTTTCCTTTGCCCAGTCTAACCAGTTTCGCTCCGCCAAGACGCGCCGTTCACCACGGCGGTGCGCAGGTGCCACGGGCGTCGTCTCATCAACCCAACCACCGTCGCGATCGCCATAGACACCGGTAGTGGAGAGGTAACCTAGCCATTTCAGTTTCGACAAACTACCTAAGTCACCGCCATGGTGGTCGAACACCGGGTCGCCGTCCTCATCCGGTGGAATAGATAGCAAGATATGAGTGGTGCTGGACAGGGTGCACACTGGATCTGGTAACGGCTGACTTGAAGCAAAAGTCATGGTACCGCCAACACCGTCGCGACTGGTTCCTGACACTATCCCTCCCTGTT
>CAJWZI010000250.1 GCA_913049615.1 uncultured Alphaproteobacteria bacterium
CCCCTTGATGAGAGGCACCATAGCCACCACCCAGAATTTCCAGATAGATCTTGTAGCCATCGTCCGTAAGCTGGCTCAACACGATGATCTCGGTAGAATCGAATCCTGCCGCGATCACCTTATCCGGGACGGAAGGAGCCAGCGCCTTCATCACCGCGTTATAGGCTCGGTAGGCCGACAGCATTCTTGCCCGTACCGGAGCAGGTCGACGGGGATTGAGCAGGCTGCCATATGGCGCACGCACTTCAATAGCCCTTTTACTGCCTTCATTGAAAGGAATATCCGGACTGGTCAGCACGGCCTTCACGCAGGATAGTCCGGCTGCTATCGTCGAGGCATAGGGGCAATTGACATTGGTGCCGACCTGATCGCACGTGCCCTCATAGTCTACAATTACCGTATCACCCTTGATTTCGACAGTAGCGTGCACGCGAAGGGGTTCGTCGGTAATGCCGTCGTCGTCAAGAAAATCCTCGCCCTCATAAATTCCATCCGGCAGATCCCGAATTGCTGCTCGCATGCGTCGTTCGGAATAGTCTAGCAGTTTATCCATGGCCTCTATGACCGCGTCCCCTCCGAAGCGTCCACACAGGTCCATCACCCGCTGACCGCCGACGCTATTGGCAGCAAATTGCGCATTAAAATCGCCGATGGTCTGATCAGGCACCCTAATATTAGCGCGGATAAGGCGTTCAAGGGGTCCGCCGTTCCAATCATGTTCCATGTTGTATTTACTGGGAGGAAATATTATTCCTTCCTGATGCACATCCGTGGCGTCTGGGTTCAAGCCTGGTGCACCACCGCCTAAATCTAAGTGATGTGCCACAGTGGCACCGAACCCAACTAATGTGCTCTGAAAGAAAATTGGAGAGAATAAGAATACATCCTGTAAATGCTGCCCTCCCTCGAAGGGATCGTTATTAATGTAGAAGTCGCCTTCTACAAGGGCCTCGGGCGGAAAAAGGTCGGCGCAAGGTTTAAATGTAGCGCCGATAGGGCCCAATTGCATGGGGATAAGTTCCGCTTGAGCCACCACGTTGCCATGGCGGTCCAACAGAGCAGCAGAACAGTCATTGGCCTCACGAACCACCGGAGAATAGGCAGAGCGTACCAGCTTAACCCCCATTTCTCGGGAGGCAGCGATCAGCCCCTGGCTGATCACGGCTTGATCAACAGTATTCACAGCCATTTTTTACGTCTCCTGAATAAGCAGAATATTGTCCTGGGCATCAACGGTCGCGGACCAACTGTGCGGCACAAATATAGTGGATGTCCCGTCCTCTACCAAAGCCGGACCGGAAACCCCCACAATTTCGTCACGAATGGCAGCACGGCTTAAGAGCGAACAATCCCACCATTCCCCTTGATCGAAGATCCGAGTCTGCCCACGCGTAACTTGATCCCCAATTCCTTTGTTCAACGCCGGTACCAGGTCGGGTGGGATAGACGCACCTAAGCGGAACGATACAATTTCGGCCCGATGCAGTCCGGATTCTCCAAAGGAAAAGACCCGATTGTGTGCCTTATTAAACAATGCCAGCAGACCATCGGAATCCAGGTCGGCTAAGGTATCTCCATCAATATCAACAGTGATTTCGAACGCTTGACCAATGAAACGCATATCCAGACTATGAGTATAATGCAGTTTGCCTGTTACGCCCAGATTTTGGAATGAGGTCGTAGCTTGATCGTGCAACTGGGTGAATACCTCGCGCACTAAAGCCGGCGACTCAGCACCCAATGGAATGCGCCGCGTCTGGGTTTCGTATTGCAGGAAGTCTGATGCCAGCAGTCCGTAAGCAGACAAAACGCCGGCATTGGGCGGTACTAGGATAGTTCTAATTCCCAGTTCCTCGGCCACCCTGGCAGCATGAAGCGGTCCCGCGCCCCCGAACGGTACCAAGACATAGTCTCGAGGATCACGCCCCCGTTCGGTGGAAACGAGCTGAATCGCACCGACAATATTGGCATCCGCCACGCGCACTGCGCTATCCGCCATTTCCTCGAGAGCTAAATTGAATTTTTCAGATAATTCTCCAAAGACACGCGATGATGCAGAGGCATCCACATCCATTTTTCCGCCCAAGAATGTCTCGGCTCGGATGGTACCGCGGAGCATATGAGCATCTGTGATAGCGGGCCGGTCACCACCACGGCCATAGCACGCTGGTCCCGGATCGGCACCAGCGGATACCGGTCCTACCCGTAGCATCCCACCATCATCCTGCCAGCAGATGGAACCACCACCGGCCCCTACAGTGACTATATCCAAGACCGGAGTTCGGATCGGTAGTCCATCCACTTCAGTTTCCCCAGAAAGACTTGGTTTACTTTCAACAACCAAGCAAACGTCTGTGGAAGTGCCGCCCATATCCAGGTTTATAAGATTACTATATCCTGACAGTCCCGCCTGGCGCACTGCGCCCATAACACCGGCCGCGGGACCCGAAAACAACGACGTGATGGCGTTTTTTGACATCCCCGCCACCGGTAGCCTACCGCCGTTGGATTGCATGATGGAAAATCTACCGCCGAAATTTTGTTCAACTAATCGGCTTTCGAACCGACGCAGATAACCATCTATCACGGGTTGAACATACGCGGCCAAGGTGGTGGTCGAGGTGCGTTCGTACTCCCGAAACTCCCGTGTCACATCGGCCGAACAGGTGATGGTAAGTTCCGGAAACTGCTCTGCTACCAGTGCAGCCAACTGCCGCTCATGTTTCGGCTCCGCGTAGGCGTTCAGCAGACAAATCGCAACGGATTCGTACCGACCAGAGCCTAGAATTTCTGCTAATTGCGCGGCCGTGGCGGCTTCGTCCAGAGGCTCAACAACCTCACCCTGACCGGACATTCTTTCGTCGATTTCTATAATATCGCGACGTGCCAATACCGGTTCGGGCTTTTTATAGAACAGATCATAAATTTGCGTACGGTTATGCCGCTGCAGGAATAACACATCGCGAAAGCCTCTTGTGGTTAGGAGGACTACTTGCGCACCCTTGCGCTCCAATATGGCATTAGTGGCCACTGTGGAACCGTGTACCAGTTCTTCGACGGCACTCAGATCAATCTGGCCCGCGGCCAGGGAGGCCATAGCGCCCTCGTCCGGCCGAGCCGGCACTGACGGCACCTTGGCGACCAGCACATTACCATCCTCAATAGCGACAAGATCGGTGAATGTCCCGCCAACCTCAACTCCAACACGCATACTAACCTCCTGAACGACAGGTAATTATTGTAAGGGCCCTTCACTGCATCAGGAAAGACTCATAAAATAAGAATGTCCCGTTGGGAGTGTTATCCAGCAGCCTTTATCAACCGACGAATTTGCTTCTGTAATTGAGCGGAGAAATAGATGACCGGTCTCAATTGTTTGGCATCGCGGCAATTTGTGATGATATCGCCGCCTATATAAATATGTCACCAATCGAAAGAAGTGCAGCATAATTTCTTGGATTTTATAGGAAAAAAGCATGGTCATGACGGAACTGGCGGCAGACCTCAGAGCCGAAGGCGATGAGCTACACACTTTGCTACTGACCCTTTCAAATGATGATTGGCAGCGCCCTACACCGTTCAAGGCTTGGACCGTAGAAGCAGTAATCCAACATCTTTTGGTAGGCGATTGGATGAACGCCCTATCACTAACAGATCCGGACCGCTTCATCGATACTCTGAAACGTCGAAATACGGCCCGGTCGGAGGGTCAGGAGGTGTCGGGTCTGGAATATATGGACGATGATCCTGGCAGCGCTGATCAATTGTGTGCAAAGTGGTATCGCCACCAGCAGGAACTATGCGACCTTTACGCAGCTTGTGATCCGAAAACCCGCATGAAATGGGTGGGCCCGGATATGAGCGTTCGATCCGGCGCTACTGCTCGTTTGATGGAGACTTGGGCTCACGGCCAGGACGTATATGACCTATTGCAGGAGCCACGCACACCAACCGACCGCATTCGGAATAT
>CAJWZI010000251.1 GCA_913049615.1 uncultured Alphaproteobacteria bacterium
GCAAACTGTGCGACCGCGGAAGGAATCAGGGTCCCCAGCGCACTTCGACCCAACACGATAGCTATTGCGCCCAGTTGCAGAAAACCAAAACCGACCAATATCAGCCCTAGGGCCAAAAGCAATGAAGCCACAACCAAGGGCCGTTGCACACCGATACGGTCAGCGATGTGGCCCGAAAAAGGCGCGACAATCATTTCCAGCACACGGCGGCCCGACATCACCAAACCCGCCCAGATCATCGCGACCTGGACCGACATTTCACCCGCAAACATGATGGCTAACGTCATGGTAAAAACTCCGTCGACGCCGAATCCCATCCAAAATATCAACAGATCCAGGCGACTTGGCATCGGAATAATGCCGGGGCGGTCAGGAGACAACGCCTTAGACCGAGTCGGCATTCCAGGTAGGAAAAGGGCCAGAAATACCGCGATACTGGAAACCAATGCCAGATAAAAAAAGACATCACGCGGGCCAACTACGCCAGCAAGCCAGGCGCCGACCGTCAATGCCAATAAGGGGCCAACCTGTTCCACCGCTCGGCTCACACCGACCCGGGTGCCAGTTCGGGAGCGGTCAGCAGCGGCGTAGCCTAATGTAGCAAGTATTAGCGAACCATAGGATAGTCCCCATAAGATCCGTGCCGTCAATAAGGGAGCCCAGCCCTGGAACAGTCCATACATCACAGTCGATGCCAATGCTGTCAGCGAGGCAAGAACGCATAAGCCCTTGAAACCAATCCTCTCCCCCAATGCCGCAATTATGCCGTACGAAAAGGTACGGACAATCCGATTGGCCGCCAACAACACGCCGACCCAGGCCAGGCTGATGCCGAAGGCACTTGCGTTCACCGGCAATACAACATAGATCAGCGCATCGCCAAGCAATGCGGCCGACATCGCGCCGGACGACAGCCACAGGCTGCGCCAGCTTTTGTCATGTAGGTCGTCTGCGGTCATTGGGACAACGCTGGTCTTAGTTTACAATATAGCGAAGAAACACCATTTACCGATCCTGGCAATGACCCGTACCGATGATGGAAGGTCGGGTCAACCAGTCATGCAACCCCTGCGCGACCGTATTCAGAATTGTCCGGTTGGTCATGTACGTTCCTTCCAATATGCCGCTAAGAATATTGACAAAGTCACCATCGATGAAACCGGTGCAAAAAGCGTATGAATCCCGTTACGTCTAAGTTCAACTGAAAGGTAAACGCCGTGCTTGATTTCGGTGTCTAAATTCTGCTCCTCCTAGAAATCTACTCCAAACATCAAATCGTCGAACCACCCGGAAAGCTTGGAAATCCCAATAGCTTACCGTATATAGGGCGCCTTATCATTTTCGAGACTGAAGCCATGACGACGCAATGGAACCCAAACGACTGGCAGCGACGTACGGCCCTACAGATGCCAGAATATTCTGACAGAGCCGAATTGAACCGCGTGTTGGAGAAGTTGAGCAGCTTCCCACCCCTGGTATTCGCCGGTGAGGTCAACGCCTTACGCCGTCGTCTGGCACAGGTGGCGGCGGGCAATGGTTTTTTATTGCAAGGCGGAGATTGCGCAGAAAGTTTCGCCGAATTCCACCCCGACAATATTCGCGATACTTTCCGCGTGATGATGCAGATGGCGGTGGTCTTGACCTTTGGCGGTGCTGTGCCGGTGATCAAGGTAGGTCGCATGGCAGGGCAATTTGCCAAACCCCGTTCCAACCCCACGGAAGTCGTGAATGGCGTCGAACTACCTATTTACCGGGGTGATATAGTCAACGGAATCGGAGAAGACCTGGCATCAAGAGAGCCTGACCCCCAGCGATTACTGACCGCCTATTCTCAGGCTGCTGCCACCTTAAACCTGTTGCGCGCTTTCGCTCAAGGTGGCTATGCGGATCTTTACAAAATTCACCGGTGGAATTTGGATTTCGTCGAGGGCACAGAGGCGGCGGCGAGATACGCCGAACTATCCAACCGCATTACAGAGGCTCTGGAATTCATGGAGGCCTGCGGCATAACAGGCAACAATGTGCCTGAAATGCGCCAGACTGACTTCTATACCTCGCACGAGGCGCTGCTGCTGAACTACGAAGAATCCCTGACTCGCGAAGACACCATCACCCACATTGGCGGCTGGTATGACACATCGGCCCATATGGTCTGGATCGGCGACCGCACTCGGCAGGCTGACGGCGCCCACGTGGAGTATTGCAGGGGCATCAATAACCCCCTTGGCCTAAAAGCCGGACCCAGCCTGGGTATCGACGATTTTTTGCGCTTGATCGACACTCTGAACCCAGACAACGATCCGGGACGATTGACCGTGATTTGCCGCATGGGCGATGACCAGGTTATTGAAAAACTGCCCCCCCTGGTCCGAGCCGCGGAACAGGAGGGGCGCAAAATCGTCTGGTCCTGTGACCCCATGCATGGAAACACCATAAAATCCTCTACCGGATACAAGACCCGACCATTCGATCGCATTCTGGCCGAAGTACGGCATTTCTTTGATGTGCATCAGGCGGAAGGTACCCATGCCGGCGGTGTGCACGTAGAAATGACCGGCCAGGACGTCACAGAATGCCTGGGCGGTGCCCAGTTGATTGATGAGGATCAATTGGCTTCCCGCTATCATACTCATTGTGACCCGCGCCTGAATGCCAGTCAGAGTCTAGAATTAGCCTTCCTGATCGCCGAGATGTTAAAGCAGCAGCGGTCAGACCGGCAACCGACGACATCGGTGGAAGCCGCACAATGAGGACCTGGGCCTGGGGAGACGGCTGATGGCGGAGAGTGAGGGTCGGAACAGCGAGATTAAGTGCTGGACTGATCAGTATTTCAACAAGACACGCGAGATCGTTCAGCGCAATGGCGACACCCAGGTCACTTACGCCATCTTCATGCGCCGCCCAGTCAGTTTCGCCCCCCGCCTGATGATCGAATGGCTTAACCATATCGCCAAGGAACGCAACACCAAATTCGAGATCGAAACCTGTTTTGAGGAAGGCGCCTGGGCCGGCGCCGGTGAACCTTTGCTTTATCTTAGCGGTTCCTTTTTGCAGTTGGTCGACTTGGAAACCTTGTATTTGCAAAAGCTAGGCGCCTGTTGTGTCGCTGCCTATAACGCCTACCTTATGTGTTCCGCCTTACCCGACACCCAGTTTCTGGCCATGGACGCGCGCCATTGCGCAGGTCTCGAGATGGCGGAATTGATGGCATATGCGGCATCCGTAGGCAGCGAAGCGGCCCGCCAGGAACGGGACGCCGTGGGATTTATTGGCAACGCTACCGACGCCACGGCACATTTCTTTGGCAATGAAAAGGGCTTAGGTACCATGCCTCATGCGCTCATTGGTTATGCGGGCAGCACCTTACGGGCAGCAGAAATGTGCGCTGAAGCCTTTCCCGGAGAGCCCCTAACGGTACTGGTGGATTATTTTGGGCGCGAGGTCAGCGACTCTCTGGCTGTCTGTGAAAGGTTTCCTGAAATGGCCGAGGAAGGCAAGATCGCAGTACGCCTGGATACCCATGGCGGACGCTTCGTCGAAGGACTCGATACGCAGTCAGCCTACGCCGTCTTGGAACGCCACGTCCCCCGCGCGGTGAGGCAATACCGCAGCGAAGAAGAACTGCGTTGGTTGGTTGGTACCGGTGTATCCGCCGCCGCCATCTTTTATTTGCGGGACGTCTTGGACGAAGCAGGATTCCCAAATACCAGAATCGTCGCCTCGTCTGGCTTCAATTTCTTCAAATGCCAGGTCATGGGCAGCGTCAATGCGCCGATTGATGTGGTCGGGACGGGTTCCTACCTGCCAGACGACTGGCGGGAAACATACGCCACTGCCGACATCATCGACTACAACGGCAAACCCAAGGTCAAGATGGGACGGGAATTCCTGCTACGGGGGAACTAACTGCCCAACATATGTTCCATAAATTTACCGATGGTACAAAGGGCGCCTAGTGCATGACCGCTG
>CAJWZI010000252.1 GCA_913049615.1 uncultured Alphaproteobacteria bacterium
TGGAGGAAGAAGCCCAGGACCCATTGCGTCGTGCCGCGAGTGAAGCGGAGGTCAAAATCCTTCGTCGTCTGGACATGCGTTACCACGGCCAAGGTCACGAAATCGAAGTCGAGGTGCCCTTAAGAGTAGAGTTGGAGAACTTGCCGGATTTGTTTCGAGAAACTTATAAGTCGGTGTATGGCGCTTCTTTGCTTGATGCGCCGTTAGTCATTACTACGTGGAAGGTTGAAGCTGCATTGCCGACACCTTCATTGCTCACTATACCGCCTACTGCGGTTGGAGAAGTAGTCAAAAAAGGGCAACGCCTAGCCTATTTTGACACCGGCTTTGTTGAAACACCCGTCTATGATCGATATCAACTGGCTGTCGATACCGTGATTTTGGGACCTGCCTTGATCGAAGAGCGGGAATCCACGGTGGTAATTGGCCCAGGTGATCGTGCACAGGTCGATCGTTACGGCAACCTTGTTGCTGAATGGGAGAAAGCTCCATGACCCTAGACGCTGTTAGCGTCGGCATCATGTGGGATCGTTTGGTGGCGATCTCTGATGAAATAGTAACCACTCTAGTGCGAACCTCGTTTTCCACTATTGTCAGTGAAAGTTATGATTTAACTGTGGCGTTGTTGGACGCTGATGGCGAGTTGATGGCCCAAGGCACATACAGCGTACCAGTATTCATGGGCACAGCCCCGGCTACTTTGAACCATATGCTGAGAAAATTTCCGGCTGAAACCCTAAATCCCGGTGATGTGATCATTACGAACGACCCCTGGTTAGGAACCGGCCATACCTTCGATATCAATGTCATGCGTCCAGTATTCCGAGAAGGTCGGATCGTTGCCTATGTAATTTCTATAACTCACCTACCCGACGTCGGTGGTCTTGGTTTCGGCGCGGCAGCGCAGGAAATTTACCACGAAGGCATACGTTTGCCGATCTGCAAGCTGTTTGATGCTGGGTGCCAGACAGACTTTATCTTGGAACTAATTCGCACCAATGTTCGGGCTCCAGATCAGGTTATTGGTGACTTGATGGCCAATGTGACCGCGACGAAGGCAGGTGAGGATATGCTTTCGGCATTCTTAGCTGAGTACGGCCTGCAAGATTTCTCTGTCCTTTCCGAACAAATTCGTCACCGATCGGAGCAGGCCGCCCGTACTCGGATCCAACAGATGAACGACGGAATTTATGAAAATAGCATTCAGGTCGAAGGTGCCGACGGGCCGCTGACCTTGGCTTGTCGAGTCCAAATAATGGGGGATGCCCTATCAGTGGATTTCGATGGTACTGCACCCTCTGTTCGCCAAGGTATAAACGTGCCGTTTTGTTATACGCGGGCCATGGTTTTGTATTCCATAAAATGTCTGACGGTGCCGGAGTTACCGAACAATGGGGGCAGCGTAGTCCCGATAAAAGTCACCGCGCCTGATGGCTGTCTTCTGAATGCCCAGCCACCGTCGCCTACTGGCGCCCGACACATGATTGGCCATTTCGTTTCACCGCTTCTGTTCGGCGCCCTGGCCGACGCGGTGCCGGGTCAGATCCAGGCTGACTGCGGAATGCTTGATCTGATGACCTTCCAGGGACGGCACCGGGATGGCCATGATGTCTCCACAATTTATTTTGCCTCGGGGGGCTTTGGTGCTCTTGATGGCCGCGATGGCGCGGAGACTACGCCGGGCCCCTCAAACATGGCAGTGGTACCTGTAGAAGTTTGGGAAACCCTGACGTCTACGACTGTCGAACGCAAGCATCTAATAGTCGATTCAGGTGGTGCGGGAACCTATCGTGGCGGTCTAGGCCAGGAAGTGGTAATTCGAAATGATAGCAACCATTTGATGAACGTGTTCTGTATGGCCAACCGGACGGATTTTCCGCCGTTAGGTCTGATGGGTGGTAAGAATGGTGGCGCCCGTGAACATCGAATTAATGACGTAACTGTGGATCCAAAGGGTCACCACGAACTAGCCCCCGGTGACAGGATCACTCTAATCCAAGCTGGCGGCGGCGGCTTTGGTCCGTCGTCAGGTCGGGCAAACATTGCGATTGAAGCTGATCTTGCAGATGGATTTGTGACCCCTGAAGGCGTTGCCCAGGATTATTGAACCCGATCGATGCCTGTTCTCGCCGTCAGGATCTGGAGGGTATTTAAACCATGGCTTTTGTGCACAGCTAAGACCCCCACATCTGGACCTATGTTTTACTGGGGAAGACTAACATTGTGGAGGAACGCACTCAAAGCGACTTACTCCAATGCTGGTCGCCGCATTTTCGTGAGGTCATTACTCCTGATCCGGGGTGAAGCCATAATGTTCGGCCATGTAGGCGCTGCTGAACTTGCCGCTGCGGTAATCGGCGGCCAGGGTCGCATTATCCCGTTCCGTGGGCGGGCCGTATCCACCTGCCCCCGGCGTCTCGATCACGATCGCATGGTCTGGGCTTAAGGGGACGTGGTTTGGTTTGTCAGGCAGGGTTTCGTCATTGCGGGATGGTCCGCGTAAGGAGAAACGACCGGTAGCGCCCGACTTGCCACCGAAAATTCCCCAAGGCCGATGAACAAACCTTTCACCCATGCCAGAAAACACGGATTTATGCCCGACAGGGCGGACGATACGGCGGATGCCCATGCCGCCCCGAAATTTGCCAGCACCGCCCGAATCCTCGATCAGGCAGTAGCTTTCCACCAGTAGGGGATATTCCACCTCAATAGCCTCCACCGGCAGGTTTGAAGTATTGGTGATGTGTACTTGCACACCATCCTTACCGTCTTTTGTGAAGCGGCCCCCGAAACCACCGCCTAGGGTCTCGAGGTAGACATAGGGGCGGTCATGGCGCGGATCATGGCCGTAAAAGACGGCTGTGACGTTTGCGCCGTTGGCGGCACCGACAGCCTGTTCGGGCAGAGCCGATGCCAAGGCGCCGATGATCACATCGACGACACGTTGCGAGGTATTGGCGCGCCCGGCTACGGCCGCAGGATGGTTGGCGTTTACCAGGGTTCCGGGAGGGGCTGCAATTTCTACGGTACGAATTAGACCGTGATTGTTAGGCAGATCCGGATCTAACATTGCCTTTAAAACGTAATAAACCGCTGATTGTGTGGCATTAAATGTTAGATTAAAATTGCCCTTCATTTGTGGCCCAGTGCCCTCGAAGTCGAAGGAAATATCTTCGCCCCGCACATTGATGCTAACAGAAATGGGAATATCCTCTGTACCCATACCATCATTGTCCAGGACATCTGTGAATTCGTAGATTCCGTCCGGAATTTGTGCAATTCCTGAGCGAAGTCGGCTTTCCGTTCGATCCATAATGGCTGCGAAGGCCGCCGTAAGCGTTTCCGGTCCGTACCTTTGGGCCATTTCATTTAGACGGCGGGAACCTAGTCTGCAAGCTGCGACTTGTGCGAAATAGTCTCCGCGTCGTTCATGGGGCACCCGGACATTTAGTAGTAATAGGTCGAAGATGTCCTGGTTAAGTTCGCCGCCGTTGAATAGGCGGACGAGAGGGATACGAAGACCTTCCTGATAAATTTCCGACATTCCGCCCGCCATGCTGCCGGGGGTCATGCCACCTATATCGGCGTGATGGGCTATATTGCAGAGGAAACCGAGCAATTCGCCGTCCACAAAACATGGCATGGCTAGGTTTACGTCGGGCAAGTGTGTGCCTCCAGCGACGTAAGGGTCATTTGCGACAAAGATGTCGCCCTCCGTCATGTCTTCAGGTCGATACTTCGCCAACAACTGGTCCATCATGCCCAGCATGGATGCGAGATGAATAGGTAGGGAGTTTTCCGCCTGTACTACCAGCCGGCCACGGGTGTCGGTGAGAGCCGTCGAATGGTCCCTTCGCTCCTTGATGTTGGTGGAATAGGCCGCCTTGGTCAGGGCAATATAAGTTTCGTCTGTAATAGAACGCAGACTATTCTGCAGAATTTCAAGAGTGATGGGGTC
>CAJWZI010000253.1 GCA_913049615.1 uncultured Alphaproteobacteria bacterium
CGGCGATGCAAGCGGCCTATCCTGGTTTCGCTCAGAGGATCGTCAATGCAACCGGTATGGCGGCAGCCATGCCGATACCGACCCTGACGTCCCAACACGCAGTATCTCTCGCCGTTCAGCCGGTGGCGTCTGACCCACGGACCGTGTCATCGCCCCAACGGACACTAATTTCTAGGCCCACCTTAGGGGACGCCGCCCGTCCGTCCGACGGCAATGAAGATGGTGGCGAGATCGATGATCCGTTAGAGCCCATGAACAGGATCATATTTGCCTTCAACGATACCGCCGATCTGATACTGCTTCGGCCCATCGCGCTCGGATACAGATCCGTCATGCCCGACCCAGCGGTCCATGCGGTACAGCGATTCTTCCTGAATCTGGACTCACCGGTGATACTGGTCAATGATCTGTTGCAGGGTGATTTCAAGGATGCCGGTGTGACCTTAGGCCGATTTAGCATCAATAGCACCCTGGGCGTGTTTGGCCTTTTTGACCCCGCGGCTGGTTTTGGTTGGGAGCACCACCACGCGGATTTTGGTCAAACATTGCATTCCTATGATGTGGGAGCAGGACCTTATCTCGTCCTGCCTCTGCTAGGCCCGGTGAGCACACGCAACGGCATCGGCAAGGTGGTAGACATCTTTTTCCAACCCCTTACTTATCTTGCAAACGGCGTGCAAACCTTTGGCGTTGGTGCTACTCGCGCCGTGGTCAAGCGCGAAGAGCTACTCGATCCCCTGGACGAGTTACGAGAGAATTCATTGGATTATTATACCGGCCTAAAGGCAGCATTTTGGCAGGCCCGACAGATGGAACTAGGAAAGGGTGCTCTAGACGGCCCAGGTGATAGCGGGGCTGACAAACTTTTTGACGCCGCGGATTAGTTCGAATGGGTTTATCGCCGCTATTTCTGGCGCTGTTCTCGGCGTTAGTTTTTTGCTCCCTCTTGGCCCTGGCACGGGTCCAGTAGGTCTCATCTCACCCTTTGTCGCGGAGGACCCCATGGCGACACTTGCACTTAGCGAATTTTCCTGCACCACTCATTAGCGCTGACCCCTCATCACGAGCGTGATCATTACAGTGGCCGGCATTATCTTGCTACTGGCGGATGGCAAACCATTCAGATTATACAGGGCTTAGCCGATTTAGAATTCGAGGAGATGGTTTTGAGTAGATTTGGTCCTTTGGTGGAATTGGACAATCCTGCCTTCATTCATGACACGGTTGAAATTTTCGGGAAGGCCTACATTGGCGAAGGCGTCTCGATCTGGCCGCGCGTCGTGATACGGGCGGAGACCAGTGAGAACATTATCGGCCCTTATTCGAATTTGCAGGACTTTGTGCTAGTGCACATCGGTTCCAGCAAGGGTACGACCATCGGCGCATATTGTTCCATTACCCATAAGGCCACGGTGCATGGTTGTACCATCGGCGACAATTGCCTGATAGGTATTAATGCCACGGTCATGGATAATGTCGTCATCGGAGACAATTGCATCGTAGCCGGCCACAGTATCGTGCCAGAGGAAGCACAAATTCCAGCAAATTCCATTGTCGCGGGCGTGCCGGGGGTGGTCGTAAAATCCCGCAACAATTTTGTTGCCAATCGTCTTAATGCCTTCGTCTATAATTACAATGGTGAGGCCTATACTAGAGGCGACTACCGAGCCTGGGATACCGAGGTGTTCCGCGAAGCTTACGCGGCGGAGCAGGCCAGCCTGGAAGAGGAATTGGCGGCCTTGGAAGCACATTGACGTTGGGAGGGGCGCAATGGCTCTTAAAAAACCCTATTTGCTGTTTCTTGGTGATGCACCAGATCAATTGGCCGCCAAGACTGCCACAGGCATCGCGGATTGGCGACCAGAATGGTGCGTTGGGCAATTTCGTCTACCTGGCTGCAAAGCCGATGTCGGCGTGCCGGATATAGATGTCGACGAAGCAATCCGCAGAGGTGCTAAAACGCTGGTGATCGGCGTCGTCAATTCTGGTGGTTTCCTACCCAATACCTGGACCGACGCTATCTGTGATGCTCTGGCCAAGGGGTTGGACCTGGCCTCGGGCCTGCATGGCCGGCTACAGGATTTTCCGGAAATCAATGCAGCGGCGGACAAATTTGGCCGCACCCTGCACAACATCCGCCACAGCGAACAAAAATTCACGACCGGCAAGGGATACAAACGCTCCGGCCGGCGACTGTTGACCGTGGGCACGGATTGTTCCTGCGGCAAAAAATACACTGCCTTAGCCATTGAGAAGGCCATGCGGGCGCGCGGCATGAAAGCGGATTTCCGCGCCACCGGTCAAACGGGTGTCCTGATCGCGGAAAGAGGCGTCGCCATTGACGCTGTGATCGCCGATTTCATTTCTGGCGCCGCCGAGTGGCTGAGTCCTGAAAACGATCCGGATCATTGGGATTTGATAGAAGGCCAAGGCTCTTTATTGCATGCCTCCTACGCCGGCGTTTCCCTGGGCCTAATGCATGGCGCACAGCCGGATTGCCTAGTCCTGTGTCACGAACCCACACGAACCCACATGCGCGGGTTACCCCATTACCCAATTCCCAAATTGGAAGATTGCATTCAACTAAACCTGGCCAACGGCAAACTAACGAACCCGGATTGCAAGATGCTGGGCGTTTCGGTAAATACCGCAGCCTTGTCCAAGCCAAATGCTAAAAGTTATCTATCGGAAATCTCCGACCGTCTGGGTTTGCCCTGCCTAGACGTCATGCGTGGCGGTGCAGATGCCTTCCTGGATTATTTGGACTAGGCACGGCCAATGAAACGCAGCTTACAAGTTGTTGAAGAAACCTTTCCGATTGCCGGGAGTTTCACAATTTCGCGGGGTAGCCGTACGGAAATTCCTGTTATTTCCGTAACAATTATCGAAGGCGAAAATATGGGTTCGGGTGAATGTGTCCCTTATTCCCATTATGGAGAAAGCCTGTCTTCGGTCCGCAGTCAAATTGAGAATATGTCAGCACTAATCGCGGATGGTGGCGACCGTGCCGACCTGAACACAGCTATGCCTGCTGGCGCTGCCCGCAATGCCATCGATTGTGCGCTGCTCGATCTGGAAGCGAAACAAACTGGTCGTCGCGCCTGGGAAATTTTGGACCTATTGCCGCCGCCCGAATTAGTCACCGCCTATACCTTGAGCCTGGGCAGTGCGGAAGCGATGGGCGCAGCGGCCCGGGAGGCGCGTGAACGCGCCCTGTTGAAATTAAAACTCGGAGGCGAGGGCGATGTTGAGCGGGTGAGAGCGGTTCGCGAAGCCGCACCTAATTCTCGGTTGATTGTGGATGCAAACGAGGCATGGTCGCAAGACATGGTCCAGCCTTATTCCGAAGCCTTCGCGGAGATGGGGGTCGAACTTATTGAGCAACCGTTGCCCAGTGGCCACGACGAATTACTTGCTGCAATTCCGCATCCTGTGCCAATTTGCGCCGACGAATCTTGTCATGTCACCAGTGATTTGAACAACCTAACCGGGCGTTATGACCTAGTGAATATAAAGCTGGATAAGACAGGCGGCTTGACAGAAGCACTGAATTTAGCGCGCGCAGCCCGAGCCAAGGGTTTCAACATCATGGTCGGTTGCATGTTAGGCACGTCCCTCGCAATGGCACCCGCCATCCTGGTCGCAACCTTGGCAGACTTCGTAGATCTTGATGGGCCCCTCCTTTTATCGAAAGACCGGGATGAGCCCCTCGTCTATAGAAACAGCCACGTCATGCCACCCGAGCCAGAACTATGGGGCTGAGGAAAAAATATAAAATACAAAATGATTATTTTCTCTGACAAGAATGACTTTTGGTTTGAAAAAGCCATATGCCCAGACTGCTGAATATAGGATTTTCTGAATGCGGACTGCAAAATTCAGAGGCAGCCGAACCATCCCCATTGCATCGATAGAAAGTGCTGAATCATACCATCCAAGAAAAA
>CAJWZI010000254.1 GCA_913049615.1 uncultured Alphaproteobacteria bacterium
TCATAGGCTCTCCCACGAACCAACCACCCCATCCCGCCACCGCAGCCTGACCTGACGGCTACAACAGCCAAAGTATCGGCACAGTTTCCGCCACCACCACTCTCCGGAAAAGTGGGCGCCGTTCAGTAGATATAATTGATCCTGGCGATGGGAGCCTCGCGCTCACGCAGAATTAGCAGACGTACGGAACTTAAATCCTATGCGTCTGCACGTTAAATCGGATGTTGTCGAGTAAACCCGGTGCATCATTCGTAACGGCACTCGAAAAGCCCGCTGTTCAGCCGCCTCCTGAAAGGCAAACCAAAACATGATCCCAACCATATTCGTCACAAGAATTTCGGCCATCACAGTTAGTGGTATGTCAATCGGGATCATGGAAAGAAGATTGAAGGTTCCTCGCAGGAGATGCGTGAACAACCAACCCATTTAAGAGTCAGAGTCAGTGAGCCGTCTTATGCACGAAGCCTTTCCGCTTCCAGACTTTCGCGTTCCGCCTGCGGTAAGTGGCTGAGGGCTTGGCCAATGAAGTCCATTCCAACCAATTCGCACCACGAATCCATTAATCGGTGCGTTACGGGCCCGACCTTACCAGAACCAATTGGCATGCCGTTCATACTCACGATTGGTAAAATGCCAAAACTGTTGGTGGTGAGGAAGGCTTCTTCCGCGTTGTAGACGTCATAGGGAGTAAAGATGCCTTCATCACAGCCGATCTGTTTCTCTTCCGCAAGTTCGCGGATGGCTGCCATGTCGGCTCCGCTTAGCACTAGCCGTGTATCGGGTACCTTAACACGTCCCTCGGAGACGAATAGGAAGTTCGCGCCAGTCCCCTCGGTTATATTGCCTTCAAGGTCCAGCATTACGGCGAAGGCCTCTGGATTATGCGCCTTAGCCTCCATCTCAGCTTGGAGGTGGTTCATCTTGTTTGAAATCTTGGCCTTGGGCGAGAGGCATTCCGGCGGAGTACGGCGGGTCGACGGCGTGATCGCTGGCGCGCCACAGACGTAGAATTTGGCAAAGCTAGAAAAGGGGATAATGCGGCAGAAAATTGCCACAGTGCCCGCTGGCATCAAACCGTTAGTCGCCTCCATTGAGCCTCGCGAAACGTAATAGTTAATCGTAATGTCGTCGTTGGCGTCGATTAGTTTCAGGTTCGCTGCAATTACTTTATCGGTGGCATTGCGGAGCGTCTCTTTCGTTATACCGGGATCGACCCGAGCATAGAGCAAGCTGCGGAAGAAACGATCAATTCGGTATGGCATCTGGAACGGATTTCCGCCGTAGGTGCGAATAGAATCGTAAACCGCGTCACCCCATTGGACGCCGCGATCAGTCAAAGGGATCACTGCTTCGTTTTCACGAACCATTTTCCCATTCAAATAGGCCCATAGCTCGGTATTTGCCATTTCTTCGCCCTCGTTCTTCAGCATAATTTGCCTTATTTACACCCACCTCAATCGTACTCTAAGGTTCTTTCAGAAAGTGGTGGTAATCAATTATCATAGCCGTCCAAACTATTATTTAAGCCATCTCGTCGCGTTGGACACAACCGCTTTTGACTTTATGCCTTTGTTAGCTTAGCCCTATGCGCAATAATATCGGGCAACAATTTTTTGAATCGCGGCTCGGGTTTTCGTTTCCTTGCGAAGACGTGTTGTTTGAGAATTTTCGGGAAAATTCCCGCTTCCTACGATAATGTGGACCCGTAACTGGATGCCAATATTTTTAGAAATGCCCTTCCAATCTATCTGCCAACCCATTTGTGTGAAGAAAACACCATGAACGAATTCGGCCGTCTAGAATTGATTCGTGAATCGTTGGTCGCCGTTGTCAACGAGATGCGAGCCAATGTAATTCGCAGTTCTTATTCCTCAATAATCTATGAGGGGCACGACTTTTCCTGTGCTCTGGTCACCGCCGACGGTCGGCTCGTAGCACAAGGGGATGCCGACAATCCAATTCATATCTTTGCTGTGCCCTATTCGGCGGCCGAGGTGGTGAAATCCTTCAGGGATGACATACACGAAGGAGATATCTTTCTGCACAATGATCCCTATACGGGCGGTACTCATTTGAACGATATTCTAATGCTCTACCCGGTATTCCACGACGGTAAACTGGCAATGTTCACAGCTACGCGCTGCCACTGGGGCGATGTGGGTGGGATGACGCCCGGATCGCTCTCGGGGCGAGTAAAGGAGATCTATCAGGAGGGTATGCGCATAGAGCCGACACGTATTTGTGAGCAAGGCCAGATGAACGAAGCCTTTGTTAACCTGCTCATCAACAACATGCGTATTCGCCAAGAACGCAGGGGTGACTTTAACACCATGCTAGGTTCTTCGCGCAAAGCAGCGGAACATATCGGGCGATTATTTAAGCGCTTCGGCGGCGGCGCTTTTTTGGAGGCGGTCGAGGAATTGATTGCTCGTTCTGAAGTGGTTACCCGCGACCGTCTCTCCCAGATTCCAGACGGCATGTACTACGCGGAAAGCTACCTTGACAGCGATGGTCATAGTCCGGAACCGCTGTTGGGTAGACTAAAGTTGACTGTCGTAGGCGATCAAGTGATCGCTGACTTCAGCGGCAGCAGCCCGCAGACGAATGGTCCAACCAATGTAGGTCCAGCCATGGCGCTCAATGCAGTCGCTAGTGTGGTGAAATCTTATCTCGACCCGCACACCCCAGTGAACCACGGCACGTTCAATCCGATTAAGGTGATCAATCCACCAGGTAGTTTTCTCAACGCAACCCTTCCAGCGCCTTGCGGCGGAATGGCGGAATGTCGTGCCGTCATGGTAGCGATGATGGTCTCAGCCCTGGGCCAAGCATTGCCGGAAAAGCTCGTTGGTGATCTCAAGGGAGGTGCTAACCATGTCTATATGTCGGGCCCTAAGCCGGGCGGATCTGACAGCACGGCCGGTATTTTCCTGCTCTACGAATACCCAGCTGGAGGGACTGGTGCCACGAAGCACGCAGACGGCAACCATGTTGTTCGAGCATTTCCGGAAGGTGATTTTAATGTCGTACAGGCGGCTGAAATCGCTGAAATGCAGTGTCCTGTCCGGATTGAACAATACGGATTGCGCGATGACTCCTGTGGAGATGGCGAGTACCGCGGTGGTTGCGGCATGCGACGAGATGTACGCATTCTCTCTGATAGCGCCAGTTTGTCCGTGTTGGCAGACCATGCAGTTATCCCGCCATTCGGGGTCGCTGGTGGCTATAGTGGCGACGCCAACCGATTCGTCGTAATTCGCGACGGGAAAACAATTCAACCTTCGCCGGTGCCGGGAAAAGTTGGTGATTTTGCTCTTCTGAAAGGCGATATTGTGCGCATGGAGTCATCAGGTGGCGGCGGCTATGGCGATCCGCTGGCACGAGAGCCGGCACGGGTGCAGCGAGATGTATTCCTGGGCTACATCGATACCGAACACGCTAGGCGACGCTACGGTGTGGTGATTGACCTGCAGGGCGAGGTAGATTCGAAAGCTACTCAAGCAGAACGCAAACGTTTACAGGAATTGCGTTTCACTCTGCCGGTTCAGCTAGCGAACGAAGACGAACTCGACGGTTCGCGCCGACGGATAATTCTTTCAGAGGGTGCCGCTGGCCGTTTGGGCGTCAGCGCGGGAGACCTTGTAGAACTATCAATATCTTCGGGCGCAGCTGCTCTCCGCGGCTGGGTTCAGATTGCTGCGACGGATGACGTATTGCGGCTCGGTCCCTTGGGCCTTGCCGCCCTGGGGGCTAATCCAGGCGATCAGATCGAGCTCCGTACTCTGAAAGCATCCACATAATGGTTGCTGCGAAATACCTTGTTGGCGTTGACGTCGGTGGTACATTTACCGACCTGTTGGCTTATGACGAGTCGGTAGGTCAGTTATTAGCAGCTAAAGTACCTTCTCTGCCGGGTGAACAGTGGCGGGGAGTTCT
>CAJWZI010000255.1 GCA_913049615.1 uncultured Alphaproteobacteria bacterium
TTCATTCCGACCCCGAGATCGCCCGCCAGTTCGGTTTTCGTGCCCCTATCGCCGCCGGCTTGATCGCCGTGCACTACTACCTGGAGGCTGTGGCTCACCGTTGCGCATCTGGTACACTGGATATCGAGATCTGGTTCAAGCGGCCAATGTTCTGGGATGAGACCCTCACTCTGCGGCACAAGACAGTCAACGGACAACTGACTGGCATGCGTATCGAAAATAAGGTCGGCAAGGTAGCCAGCATGGCACGCGTCAACATCATTGGGTGACGTTTAGAACGGATTGCTCCAGCTCAGCTCTTTGCGGCAGTACAATTACCGCCTCGCCGAATGCAGGGATCTCTCGAAAGATGCAAATCTGAAATATCGCCACATATCCTATCATCGGTCCGGACATGGGTGATGGCTTGCTGCAAAGGGGCCTGTCGGTAACGTTGTTGCGGCTCTTAAAAATTAAGATCTCTTAATCCCAAGGGTGCCTGATCCGATCCCACCAGAGCAAATTTGAGTAGAATAATTGGGACGGCCTTGATCATGCAGGCAGACATCTGGGTGGAACCGTTAATTGTTAAGTGATTCCGCGTTTCTGCTGCAGGCGGGCTTCCCGGAAGGCAATATAGGTGGTCGAGGCGAAGATTATAGTGCCGCCGACCCAAGTCCAGATCTCCGGTATTTCGTCGAAGATCATGAACCCGATGGCGCTGGCCCAGATCAGCCTGACGAAATCATAGGGAAGGATCGCCGTTGCATCCGCTATTTTCAAGGCTTCGGCGAAGGCAACATGAGCCAAACTGCCGAATATGCCCATGACAGCAAATAGGCTGAGCAACTCCCAACTCGGCCAAGTCCAAACGAACCACGCGGCGATCAGGGTAAACGGGATCAAAAAAATGTTCTGATAGGTGGTGATGGTTAGGCTGGATTCCGTGCGCGCCAAAGATTTGATAATCAAAATAGCGCAGGCCCAAATTGCTGACGAGGTCATGACCAAAATCGCGCCCAGGTCGATTGCGATCACGCCAGGTCGGACGATGATCATAGCGCCGGCAAACCCTAAAGACAGGGCGATGATCCGCCGAAAGCGGATACGTTCGCCCAGGAAAATGATAGCCCCCAAGGTCGCGAATAGAGGGGCGGTAAAACTGACGGCTGATATCTTCGCCAGTGGCGTAATGGACAGGGCATAGAAAAACATTAGCATGGCGAAAACTTGCATGATGCCGCGTACCGCATGCAGTTTTAGCCGTTTTGTGCGTAGTGCTGCTGCGCTATTCATCAGGGCAAATGGCAACACTGCCATCAAGCCAAAAAAATTCCTGAAAAATGCCACCTCGAAGGGATGAATATTGCCTTCTGTGGAAGCGTACCTGATCACCGTATGCATTGAGGTAAAACAGATTGTCGAAAACAAGATTAGCAAGACGGCACGGACATGGGACGGCAACCGCCCCAACGTGGCATCATAGGCGGTGCGCAAGGTGTACATGGCGGCGGCAAACTAGTCTTCGAGCCGTCGCTGGACAAGTGATCATCACGCATGGCACCTATGCATTATGCCAATTAAGGAGATTAACCATGAACGGTTTTCGCGTGCTTGCCACTAATCATACATCGTTCACAGTATCCGACCTGGACCGCAGCATTGCCTTTTTTTCCGAGGTTTTGGGTTTTGAGATGGTCAATCGCGCCCCACGTGACCCCAAATTGATCTCCTCAATCACCGGCGTACCCGGCGCCGACATTGAGGTGGCTTATATCCAGGGCCCTGGCCACCGCCTGGAATTGATCCAATATCACGGCCCCTCAGAAAGGAGCCAGGTGGACAGTCGGCCCTGCGATAGTGGTTTTGCACATGTGGCCTATGATGTCGACGACGTCGATGCTGCTGTTGCCGCCTCGGCCCCATATCAGGTTCTGCCAATCGGCGAGGTGACCGTGATTGACAAGGGCCCCAATGCTGGACGCAAGGTGGTCTACTTGCGTGATCCCGACGGCGTCACCATTGAATATATCGAGGCACCGGCTTGATCGTCACCTTTCGCCGGGCCTGCGTCCATCTTTTAAGCAGGGTTCGCCATTAGCAGATAGAATTGGTGGCGGGACTGGCGTGATGGGCAGCTCCCATGCGGGCAAGACCCTCCAACATCTCCCTTATGACGTGGTGGGTCCGAACTGGCAAAACCTGCGGCAAGTGGATTTGATGTAGGCGGAATTGCATGAGAAATTGAATGCCAGGTGATTTGATGCGGGACCTGGTGCTTTGACTGAGAACACCACGATCCGCGGGGTCGATCTGGTGGCTATGCCTCCCAGTGTGCGGCAAAGTTTGGGTGATTCTGCCATCGTTGAAGTCACAGGATTGCGCAATCCTTAGAAACAGTTGGATCTCTACCAATCCGGTTTCTGAAGGCTAGTTTGGACCGTTTCCACGATAGCCATCTAATCCGAATGGCAGGCATCAAGGCCATTATTCAGGTTAGCGGGGTAGTTCGGCTCAGCTGCAGGATTGTGATGGGACTGCCGTTACGGCCGTTTGAGGCTCTTGACCGAATTTAAGGGAAACATCGGTCTGGTAGTTATCGGCGCTTTCGGCCCATGCTGCTTTTCGTTAAACTCCGCAAATGCCGTGGACGGCGACAGACCGGGTCGGCAACAGGAATGGCTCTTAATACCTATTGTCTTGGGAGGATTAGGGTATGTCAAAACGAATTTTCGCTCTTGCAGCGTGCCTGGCCCTGGCTGCATCACCGGTAGCCGCAGAAAAGGTCAAGGTGGGTTTCATTGTGACGCTTACGGGTGGAGGCGGTATAATCGGGAAGCCCATGAAGAATGCCTTTGAATTGGGCATGGAGCATGTCGGGGGACGCCTGGGTGGTATGGAGACCGAGGTCATTTATGGCGATGACAAACGCAAGCCGGACGTGGCCAAGCAACTCGTGAATAAAATGATCAAGAAAGACCGGGTGCATTTCATCACCGGCATTATTTGGTCTAACCTGCTGGTCGCGATCCACGGTCCCGTGACCCGGTCCAACACGTTCTTGATCAGTTCGAATGCTGGCGCTGGCGCCGTTGCGGGCAAGCGTTGCTCTAAGGATTTCTTCAACGTTTCGTTCCAAAACGACGTCATGCCGGAAGGCATGGGCAAGTACATGACCGACAAGAAGATCAACAATGTTTATGCCATGTCGCCGAACTATCAGGCGGGTAAGGACATGATCAAAGGCTTCAAGCGCATGTACAAGGGCAAAATTGTCGGCGAGGTCTATACCAAGCTGGGTCAGAAGGATTACCAGGCGGAAATATCGGCCCTGCGTGCCGCTAATCCGTCGGCTGTCTTTATCTTCCTGCCGGGCGGTATGGGTATCAACTTCATCAAGCAATATGCCCAGGCCGGCTTGTCAAAGAAGATCCCGCTCTATTCGGTGTATTCCGTCGACGCGCTGACCCTTCCGGCCCTGAAGGACGCCGCCGTGGGTACATTTGGCGTGCAGCACTGGAGCCCAGATTTGGGCAATTCCGTTAACCGCCGTTTCGTTGAAACCTATCGCAAGAAGTATGGCAAGACGCCTGCTTTCTATGCAGCGCAGGCCTATGACACGGTAATGTTCCTTGATAACGCAATCCGCAAGGCTGGTGGAGTGGGCGATAGAGATAAATTGCGCACCGCCATGCGGGCGGGTGATTTCCCCAACACCCGGGGCACTTTCAAGTTCAACAACAACCATTTCCCCATTCAAAACGTCTATTTGCGGGAAGCGGTGAACGATAATGGGAATTACGTCACAAAGACACTTGGGGTGGTGTTGTCCGCCCATGGCGATGCCTACGCTAAGGACTGCCCCATGAAGTGGTAGTCTGATTGTCGCGGCGGTTGAGATTGGGGGCGTCCATGGACGCCCCCTTTCACATCGGCAAGAGCA
>CAJWZI010000256.1 GCA_913049615.1 uncultured Alphaproteobacteria bacterium
ACGCAGAAAATCGGAACTACCTGACGCCTGGTATTGAGGAACTGACTAATGCGTCATGCAAGATTACAGGCAACCCCGATAAACCATTTCTGTGATCCTTTGCTGTCGAGTCGCAATCAATGTTTAACTCAAAATTGAAAGAATGGTCATGGAAACTGAAAGCAAATCCAGGACCTTGCCCTCTCACGCCAAAGTCGTTGTTATTGGCGGTGGTATAGTTGGTTGTTCGATCCTATTCCACTTGGCGAAATTTGGTTGGAAGGAGGTCGTACTTCTTGAACGTGAAATGTTGACTTCGGGTTCAAGTTGGCATGCGGCGGGGCAAATTCATACCATCAGTTCCGATCCTAACATCAGCCGCCTGCAGGGCTATACAATTAATCTTTACAAGGAAATCGAAGAGACGTCCGGCCATTCCGTTGGACTTCACTCAACGGGGGGTTTTTATCTGGCCTCTACACCTGAGTGGTACGACTACCTCAAACGCGAGCGTTCAAAGGCGCGATACATGGGTCTGGACCAGGAGTTCATCAGTACTACTGAAGTGGCCAAACGACATCCCTTAATTGACCCTTCACGATACTTGGCAGCCTTGTGGGATGATTTGGATGGAGATATTGATCCATCGGGCGCTACATACGCATTCGCAAAATCGGCCCTGGTCCATGGTGCAAAGTATTTCACGCACACGGCAGTGATTGAAACTAACCAAAACCTGGATGGCAGCTGGGATGTAGTGACAGCATCGGGAACGATTAATGCGGAACTCATTGTAAATTGCGGCGGCCTTTGGGCCCGCGAAGTCGGACACATGGTGGGACTAAATCTCCCAGTGCAGCCCATGGAGCATCATTACCTTATCACCGAAACGATCCCCGAGATCGCTAAACGCACAGAGCGCCTTCCTGCCGGTATAGACTACGAGGCAAATATCTATTTCCGTCAGGAAGGAGACGGAATGCTACTTGGTACCTATGAACCAAAGGCGACGCCATGGAAAACAGAAGGCACGCCAATGGATTTTGGCCATGAACTTCTGACACCTGACCTCGATCGTATTGCTGACCGCCTGGAAACGTCCTTTGAACGCATCCCTACCCTAGCCAACGCTGGTATCAAGGATATGATCAACGGGCCATTTACTTTCGGGCCTGATGGCAATCCGATGATTGGACCTGTTCCTGGCATGAAAAATTATTGGGTGGCTGTTGGTGTTATGGCCGGTTTTTGTCAGGGTGGTGGCGTTGGCTTGACTATGGCGGAATGGATGATAGACGGAGAACCTTCTATCGATGTTTGGGCGATGGATGTGGCGCGATTTGGTGAGTTCGCCACACCAGATTGGGGCACCATCAAATCGTCGGAAAATTATGAACGCCGATTTGTGATGGCCTTCCCCAACGAAACCCTCCCCAAAGGTCGCAAGCAGAAAACAACGGCTCTCTATGACCGTTTGATGGGCAGGGGAGCGGTGATGAATCAGGACTTTGGACTAGAAAATGTTCTGTGGTTTGCGAACGGTGTCGATGATGCTTACGAGGAACCTACTTTCCATCGCAACCGATCCTTTGATTATGTTGCGGCCGAGGTTAAGGCGGTTCGTGAAGCCGTGGGATGTGTCGAAGTTGCAAATTTCGCCAAGCATGAATTCAAAGGTAATGGCGCTCGCAAATTTCTGGATAATGTTCTTGCTGGCCATGTCCCGAAACCGGGACGTATATCATTGACGCCAATGCTGACACCAAAGGGCAAACTCTACGGCGATTTGACGGTTGCTTGCCTAAGCGAAGATTATTTCATGGTATTTGGTTCTGGTGCTATGCAAGAAGCACATCGACGCTGGTTTGAAGAAAGCCTTTCCGAGAACGTGGACTACGCCAATGTCTCGGATGACTGGCATGGTATCGCTATTTGTGGTCCGAATTCTCGTGAGTTGTTGCAAGCGATTACACGCACGGATGTTTCCGCCAAAGGAATGATGTTCCGGGACATTTGTGCAACGTTCGTTGGCAATGTGCCTGTTATGTTGGCACGAATTAGTTTTTCGGGCGAACTTGGCTACGAAATTTACTGTAAACCACAATTTCTTTTGCGTCTTTCAGAAGCGATTGAAGAAGCCGGGGAACCTCTAGGTTTGCGCTGGTACGGCGCCCGCGCAATGATGTCACTACGGCTGGAAAAAAGTTGGGGGGTCTGGACATTGGACTTCCGGCCCGATTTTACTCCGGGAGAAAGTGGTTTGAATGCTTTCATAAACTGGAACAAGGAATTCGTGGGTAAAGATGCAGCGGACAAAGAACGTGCGAGCGGTTCATCAAAAAAACTTGTTACTCTAATAATAGACGTGGAAGGAATTGATGTGTCGAACGACGAAGCAATACTGCATGAGGGGAATGCCATTGGGTATGTATCCTCAGGTGGATACGGTCATTACGTCAAAAAATCAATTGCCTTGGGATATTTGCCTACTTCACTGGCTAAAGATGGCGAAAAGCTGCAAGTAGAAATTTTGGGTGAAACGTACGACGCCTACATTCAGGAAGCACCTCTTTATGACCCCAAGGGCCTGAAAATGCGGGAGTGAAAAGCGGGGTATATCATTCCAGATAATGGGTAGATTACATTTACGTCTATCGGGCGGCGATAGTTTGCAAGGACAGGTCGTACGCTAAATCCCCGTGGTCTCCCCGTCCAAAGGGATGATCTCGACACGGTCGCCAGCGTGGGCGGGTTCTGCGTGGGGCGCGCGGAGGATCAGGCAGTGGGCCTGAGTCAGGCGAAACAGCATGGAACTATCCTGTTTATCGAAAGGCGTTGCCACCCATTCGCCATTGCCGTTTTTGCTGGCCGTGGCACGCAGATAATCCTGGCGCTGGTCGTTTGCGCCCAAGTCACAGCCCAGAATTGCCGTCTGTCTTGTGGCGTGTGGGTTCAGACCCAGCATAGCGCGGATTGCGGGCCGCAAATAGACTAGGCCGCAAACAAGGGAGGACACGGGATTGCCAGGCATGCCCATCATGGGTGTTCCCGCTATCCGGCCAAAGATCAGTGGTTTGCCAGGTCGCATGGCGATACGCCAGAAATTCAGTTCCAGACCAACCTCGCCCAGTACTTTGCGCACCAGGTCGTGGTCACCCACTGAGGCACCACCCATTGTCACCAACATATCCGCGCCACGGGCACTTTGCGCTAGAGCCCGCAAGCTATCCTCGTCATCGTTGGCAATCCCAAGGTCGATGGCTTCACCGCCCGACGCCTTGATTAGGCCCATGAGGGCCAGGGTATTGGAACTGATGATTTGGTTGGGGCCCATCGGTTCGCCGGGGCGCACGATTTCGTCGCCGGTGGCCAGCAGAGCGATTTTCGGAGTACGACGCACGGTCAGCCACGGTACGTTCATGGCGGCTGCCAGACCCACGTCACGGGCAGACAAAACTTTATCAGCCCGTATGCCGACGTCGCCCGCGCTGAAATCCAGCCCCGCTGGTCGTATGTAATGGCCTACCGGCACAGTCTCCTTCATGGTGATCTGATCGCCAACAGCGTTCGTATCTTCCTGGACGACAATGGCATCCGCGCCCTCGGGTACGGGCGCCCCGGTAAAAATGCGGGTTGTTTCTCCCCGGCCAATGGCACCGTCGAATGCGCTGCCGGCGGCGGATTCGCCTATCTGCGTCAAGGTCACTGGTACTTGGGCTACGTCCGACGCTCGAACCGCATAGCCATCCATGGCCGAGACATCTGTGGGTGGTTGGGTAAGGCGGGCCATGACGTCCTGGGCTAGAACCCGGCCGTGGGCCGTTGCCAAATTAACGGTTTCCTCTGGCATCCGTTCGACGCCGTCTAGAACTCGTTGCAGGGCATCGGCGACTGAAATCATAGCTTTTCTTGTCGTTCACAAAACGTCATAGGTT
>CAJWZI010000257.1 GCA_913049615.1 uncultured Alphaproteobacteria bacterium
GCCAGCCGCGGCATTGATACCGCCAGCGCTGGTTATTCACAAATTTGACCTAACCAGTTTGTCGGATTGTCTGTACCAGATCCTGCAAAGTAGCCTGAACATGTTCGTCTCTGGCGGCAATGGAAAATTCGATGCTGGTGACGAGGCCCTTAAAACGGTCAACCAGTATGTCTCCGATCTGATCATATGTACCCACCGCGACATATTCGTGCAGGATGTCATCGCTAATACGTTCAGGCATCTCGTTCCAACGCCCAGCCTTTGACAATTGCGCCAATTCGGTCGCCAAATCGCCCAAACCATGGATCTCGAAGGCGCGGCGATAGGCCGGTGTGGAACAGTAGAAGGCGATACGGGCGCGGGCATCTCGCACCCGTTGCGCCAAGATGTCCTCGTTAGGCGCCGTCGCTACCAATGGTTTCAGGGCGATTTCAAAACCGTCCAGGGAGCGTCCCGCCCTTGCCAAGCCGGCTTTGACTGCCGGTAACATAACCTGGTCGATATACTTTGGCGTGCAAACGGGATGGGGACGAATGCCATTGGCAACCTCGCCGCCCACCTCACACATCCGCGGCCCTACAGCAGCAACGACAATTGGAATATCCGGATGCGCGATGGGCCCTGGATCAAACAGAGGAACCATGAGGTTCAGATTGTAGTGATTGCTTTGATATTCCAGGGGCGTGCGGTCCTGCCAGCACTGCCAGATAGCCCGCACGGCGCCAATATAGTCCCGCATCCAGGGTCCCGGCGTAGACCACTCCATACCGTACCGGCGCCGAATGTGGCCACGCACCTGGGTGCCCAGGCCCAAACAAAATCGACCCTTAGACTGCTTCTGCAAAGTCCAGGCGGACATAGCCATAATCGCCGGACTACGCGGAAAGGCGATGGCAACAGAGGTTCCCAGACCTAAGGTCTCAGTTGACGCCGCCGCCAGGGCCATGATCACAAACGGATCATCCTTGGTCTCCTCTACTACCAGACGGTCATAGCCGAGCTGCTCCACAAGCCGGGCCTCCGCGCTGACTGTATCGATGTCCAGCGGCTGTTCCGGTGCGCGCAGACCTGGATCAACCTTGCCTAATGGTAGCAGTGTTTCAATTCTCATTTTGGGACTACTCCAAAGCTGATCTTGGGAACTATTCGCCTAAAAGACGCTTGGGCGGCTCGCAAGGAGGATCGCCTAGGGTTTTTTCGGTGACTACCGTGTCCTTATGCTACTGGAAGCAGGGCCGTTTACTAGGGCAATGGCCAGAATTGATGCGCATGTTGCATCCTCTGATCAGATACAATTACGCTCGGCAGACGATACAATAATTGGACGCGTCCGGATTATCATGGATCAACCCGGTCCCGGCTCATTTATGTTGTCTAGGGGGTAGATAGGACGACGCACGTTACGGTATTTCAATAGACTGTTGTCCGATGTTGTGACACCGACACCATCCAAAGTGATGGTGTGTTTGGCGATGGGCGCGAAGCCGGCTCGATAATGGATGCGGGATTTCAACAAGATATAGCGTTTGTATGCCGGCTCTATCCCCACCGAATGAAAGACACCCTGATCCCACGGCTCATGATGACGGGAGACTATAACGATTTGCATATTGCCTGTATCCAGCACCGCCGTGGGGCCCATCTGCACCACCAGGCCATGATACATGGGCCCGCGCACGATCCATTCCCCGTCGGTCAACACCTTGACTTTGCCAGTCACGGTTAGGGGCTCTCCTTCGCGGTCGATTGACGGCATGTCAGTCTTACCGCCCAGCTCCAGGGTCACCGTACTACCGATGCCCGCCTGCATCATCAGCTGCACGGCGACAGGATCCCACAGGCCGCCCACGGCCACATCCTGCAAACCCTGCCGGATCACCTCGGCGATCACTGTCATTACATCCTGATTACCGCCCGAGCCCGTATTATCCGAATGGTCTAGTAAAATGACGGGGCCATCGGTGATCCCCTTGGCTCGGGCCACGGCATCCGACAGCGGCTCGTGATTGTAAAGATGCTCCTCCCTGTTTTCCCACATCTCCGAACGCAGGCGCTTTACCACATTGTCCGCTGCCGCCTGGTTTCCATCAGCAATGGTGATGCACGAGATACCAGCGTCGCGGATATCTGCCAGAGCGAAGCCGCCAAATACCGTCGCGGCCATGACCTCGCCAGATGCTTCCACTTCCCGCGTTATGCGGATCAGAGTTTTGAACGGTTCATCGACAGTACCCTGCCGAAGAGTTTGACTTAATACAGGGACACGCCCCCACGACATCACCGGATTTGCCTTGCCACGCAATTTGGCCAGCAGTATTTGTCCCACACTGGTGCCCACCTCGTACATATCCGTATGGGGATAGGTCTTGTATCCGATCAAAGCATCGCAGTTATCCACCATGGTCTGCGTGAGGTTGGCGTGCAGATCGCAGGTTACACAGATTGGCGTATTCGGGGCAGCTCGGCGTACTTGTTCGAGCAAGGTGCCCTCACCATCCTGGGTGCTTTCCGTCACCATGGCGCCATGCAAATCCAGCATAATGGCGTCACAGCCTTTGGCCACCGCCTCCAAAATGTGATCGGACATCAAGCGGTAGGCATCGTCATCCACCGGTCCGGACGGCATGGCCTCGGCCGCGATGGGCGAGATAATTTCGGCCCCGGCTTCACGGCACAATTTGATATAGGCGGACAAGGTCATATTGGTGGGCTCATAGGCCCGGATCACATCCTCTCCAAAACAGGCGCTCCATTCCTCGAACCGGGTCCAGGTTGTAGGCACGGGCGAAAAGGTGTTGGTTTCATGTTTCATCATGGCCATGACGACGCGCATGATGGAGCCTCCTGCAAATATCCGAATCAATTTCGAAACATAGTACAAAAGAAAACGCCCGGCACGTTGGCCGGGCGCTTCCTAACTTTTAACGTTCTGTTCTATTCACGGTTGCCGAACAAGTGTAAGAGCATGATGAACAGGTTAATGAAATCCAGGTATAGTTTCAGGGCACCCATAATAGCTTTTTTACCCATGACCACCTGGCCGTCGGACACCAGATACATCTCTTTAATCTTTTGCGTGTCATAGGCTGTCAAACCAGTGAAAACTAAGACGCCGATGACGGAGATCACCCAGTGCATCATGGATGACTGGATGAATAGGTTCACCAGCGAGGCGACGATAATGCCAATTAGCCCCATCATCAGGAAGCTGCCCATCCCCGACAAATCCCTCTTGGTGGTATAACCCCATAGGCTCATGGCGCCAAAAGTTACTGCGGTAATCATGAAAACCCGAACGATGGATGTTTGGGTGTAAATCACGAAAATCGAGGCCAAGGATGCGCCCATCAAGGCCGCGAAAATCCAGAATGTAGTCTGGGCTGTGGCAAAATTCATCTTTTCAATACGGGCGGAAAGGAAAAATACCATTCCCAAAGGCGCCAGCATGACTACCCACATCAGCGGCGTACCAAAAATCACTTGCATCAGTGCCGGCGTATGAGCCACCGCATAGGCCACGATGCCGCTCAATAACAGGGCCGTGCCCATGTAGTTGTAAACCTTCAGCATATATGCCCGAAGGCCTTCATCAATTTGCGCCTGATCAGCTGCGCCCGCCCTACCTTGGGCAAATACTGAACTTCTTGGATCCAATGCCATTGATCTAACCCCTTGTTGCAATGACTGTATCGAATTTCGAATTCATCTAACTTTAATATTGTCGAATTTCCGCTCGATTTCAAGGTTTATGCCCTAATGGGCGCAGTTTTTCACCAGAAATCCAGGCACCTGAATTTCAGCTGTCATTCGTTGCGCAAAAGCGGTGCGGGCTTCCGGCTCAGGGCCAGCCATGTACCGAGCATGCCGACGCCAATCGTTACAAAAAGGCAAATT
>CAJWZI010000258.1 GCA_913049615.1 uncultured Alphaproteobacteria bacterium
AATCGTTGTGAGAGAACGGGGTGGAGAGCAAGTTCGGAACCCACCAAGACGGTGGAACAACAAGAGGAATATCATCGTCGTGTAACATCCATGCTGGCGATAATAGGTAACTCGTCGCCTAGCGGCTAAGGCAACGCATACTCTTGTCAAGGCCGTTCAGGGTCAGACCAAACATGCGGTGACCCATGATCTGCTGCAGCATTTGCAGCGACGGAGTATATTCCCAATGGCGTTCGGGTACGGGATTGATCCAGCAGACATGCTTAAAATGGTCCAGCAGGCGCTCCATCCAGACTTGGCCGGCTTCCTCGTTCCAATGCTCAACGGACCCGCCGGGATAGACAATTTCGTATGGCGACATGGTGGCGTCGCCAACAAAAATCAGCTTCCAATCCGGGCCATAGGTATTGATCAATTGCCAGGTGGGAATGTGCTCAGTATGGCGGCGGCGGTTGTCTCGCCAGACCTTTTCGTACATGCAATTGTGGAAATAAAAACTTTCCAAATACTTAAATTCTGTCCGAGTGGCGGAGAATAGCTCTTCCATAGTTCGGATGTGGTCATCCATGGAACCACCCACGTCAAGTAGCAGTAGCACTTTGACGGTGTTGCGCCTCTCGGGCCGCATCTTGATATCGATCATACCGCCGTTTTTGGCTGTGGAACGGATGGTGTCGTCCATGTCCAATTCGTCCGGCGCACCCAGGCGGGCAAATTCGCGCAGGCGGCGCAAGGCAATTTTGATGTTACGGGTACCGAGGATCACCGAATCATCAAAATTTTTGTATTCCCGCTTGTCCCAGACCTTGACAGCGCGCCGGTTGCGAGAGCGGTCCTGGCCAATGCGGATGCCTTCGGGATTATAACCGTAAGCGCCGAAGGGCGAGGTGCCTCCTGTGCCGATCCACTTGTTACCACCTTGGTGGCGTTTTTCCTGTTCCTCGAGGCGCTTTTTCAATTCCTCCATAATTTTTTCCCAGCCGCCTAGGGCCTCAATCTGCGCCTTTTCCTCGTCGGTGAGATGCAGTTCGGTCAGCTTGCGCAGCCATTCTTCCGGAATTTCAGCCGTTACTCCTTCCTCGGCCGGCTCTAAGCCTTTAAAGACGGTGCCAAAAACTCGGTCAAATTTGTCCAGGTTACGTTCATCCTTCACCAGGCATGAGCGCGAGAGGTAATAAAAATTATCGACGTCAAATTCGGCGATGTTGTGCTCCATCGCCTCCAAAAGGGTCAGATACTCCTTTAGTGAGACGGGTACTTTGGCGGACTTTAGTTCATAGAATAGATCGAAGAACATGGGGTTACCCTTCAGAACCAAACGCCGTCTGATCCCCGTGAATGCAGGAATTTATATCGGCTATGGCCTCCAGCCTTCGCCGAAGTGACAGAATATGGTCATTCGCCAACACTATCTCAGTTACCTTGCTCCCGGCGGGCGAGGAAGGCAAGACGTTCGAAAAGATGCACGTCCTGTTCATTCTTCAATAGGGCACCGTGCAGGGGCGGGATCAGCTTTTTGGGGTCCTTGTTGCGTAGTACTTCCGGCGAGATGTCATCTACCATCAGCAGCTTCAGCCAATCCAGTAGTTCGGATGTAGAGGGCTTTTTCTTCAGGCCGGGAACGTCACGCACTTCATAGAAGATGTTCAAGGCTTCCCGTACCAAGTTATGTTGGATTTCGGGATAATGCACGTCGATAATTTCCTGCATGGTTTCCCGTTCTGGGAAGCGGATGTAGTGAAAGAAACAACGACGCAGGAACGCATCCGGCAATTCCTTTTCATTGTTCGAAGTGATCATCATGATGGGACGGTTCTGGGCGATAACCGTTTCCTGTGTCTCGTAGACAAAGAACTGCATGCGGTCTAGTTCCAACAACAAATCGTTGGGAAATTCAATATCCGCCTTGTCCACCTCGTCGATTAGCAGTACCGGGGAGAGGTCTTGAGTGAAAGCATCCCACAGCTTGCCGCGGATGATGTAATTGGAGATGTCGTGTACCCTCTCCTCGCCCAATTGGGAATCTCGCAAGCGCGATACAGCATCGTACTCATACAGGCCCTGGGCGGCCTTGGTGGTCGATTTTATGTGCCATTCGATAAGGGGGCGATCCAGCGCTTTGGCCACTTCATAGGCCAGCACCGTCTTGCCGGTGCCCGGTTCGCCTTTTACCAAGAGAGGCCGCTGCAGGGTAATGGAAGCATTGACCGCGATCATTAAGTCTTCCGTTGCTACATAACTGTCCGTACCTTCAAATTTCATCGTTCACCAAGCCATATATCGTGGGGGAAAGCGGAAAAGATTTGATGCCAATCTAGGGCCCTCGTTCAGATAACTCAAGCCGAAGGCGTAAATGGGCTGACGCCGGAAAATAATTGGCTATTATCCGGGAAAAATTTCTATTAACCCATCGGAATTGACAATGCAGGATACAGCAGATTTTGGAGCGAACACTTTACAAAATGGTATTCGCTCGCGCTTTGTGAACGGCGTCAATGGCTTGAGGATGCATATTCTGGAAGCTGGGTTTGAAGACAATGATGGCCTCGGGCAGCGACCGTGTTTGCTGCTTCTGCACGGCTTTCCTGAGCTGGCCTACAGTTGGCGCAAGGTGATGGAGCCCCTTGCGCAGAAGGGCTATCACGTGGTGGCGCCTGATCAGCGCGGGTACGGACGAACCACCGGTTGGAGCCGTGAATATGACGATGATCTGGCACCGTTCCGATTTCTCAATCTGATGCGGGACGCCTATTGCCTAGTCGACGCCCTTGGATATGAGAGCGTGGCGGCGGTTGTCGGCCATGATTTTGGCTCTCCTGTGGCGGCCGATTGCGCCTTGATCCGTCCAGATGTGTTTCGCTCAGTTGTGTTGATGAGCGCACCGTTTGGTGGGCCGCCATCGTTGAACCCCGCGGCGACAGGGGATATTCATGCGGCCCTGGCGGCTTTGAAGCGGCCACGCAAACATTACCAATGGTATTACACGACCCGTCCCGCCAACGACGATATAACTAAATGCCCCCAAGGCGTGCGTGGCTTTCTTCGCGCCTACTACCATCATAAAAGCGCGGATTGGCATGAAAATAAGCCCCATCCCTTGGACACCTGGACGGCGGATGAATTGGCCAAGATGCCTACTTACTACATTATGGACTTGGGTGAGAACATGGCGGAAACCGTGGCGAAGGAGATGCCGAATGAAACCCAGATTCAGGCTTGTACCTGGTTGTCCGATGATGAATTGGATATTTATGCTCAGGAATATGTCCGTACTGGTTTCCAGGGTGGCCTGAATTGGTACCGCAGCCGGACTTCTCTTACTCTGAACGCCGATAAGGCTCTCTTTGCCGGCAGGTCCATTGATGTACCGGCCTGCTTCATCGCGGGGACATCGGACTGGGGCATCCATCAAGTGCCTGGTGCCATGAAAAAAATGCAACTCACGGGCTGTTCGGAATTTCGCGGTCTGCATTTACTCGACGGCGCTGGACATTGGGTGCAGCAAGAACAACCTGAAGCGGTTGTTGAATGCCTGTTGGCTTTTTTGAGTGAACATGAGTCGGCTTGAATGGCTGTATATCTGGTTGCGGGTGCGGGGTATTTATCAGCTACCATCTGGTGGATGGTTTGTTGGCGGTGGGGCCTGATGTATGGATTGTCCATAATCTGTTCGTGAGTAGCTGCTACATTGTGCCGGACGAGGCAGTATTTAGAGAAGGATTGGCCGCGACATCGGCCAAGGAAAATGGTGGACACATGGCGGAAAAGCAACATTCGATCTGGTTCACAGGAAGTACCGCTGATCAAGCGCCACCGGGAGAGCAGCTGGCGGCATTGCTAAGCCGCCCTGGCATTCTGGGCGTTCCCGGGGCGCATGACGGAATGTCTGG
>CAJWZI010000259.1 GCA_913049615.1 uncultured Alphaproteobacteria bacterium
GTGGGAAAAATCCGAAGTGAAATCGGAAGGGACGCATGAATTGGCCGATCTGGAGCGGAATTTCGATCTAATAATTGTCGGTGCGGGTTTCGCGGGCATGTACATGCTACACCGAGCTCGGGGTCTTGGCCTGTCGGCACGGGTGTTCGAGACAGGGAGCGGCGTGGGGGGTACTTGGTATTGGAACCGCTATCCCGGCGCTCGCTGCGATGTAGAAAGTATGCAGTATTCCTATCAATTCGATGAGGATTTGCAGCAGGAATGGCAATGGTCTGAGCGTTATTCCCCACAGCCTGAAATACTGGAGTACGCCAACCATGTTGCTGATCGTTATGGTCTGCGCGCCGACATTCAGTTTAACACAAGGGTTGATTGGGCGCATTTCGATGATGGGACCGGGCGATGGCGCGTCGGCACCAGCGATAAACTTGAATGGACGGCGCAATTTGTGGTCATGGGCACGGGCTGTTTATCGTCCACCAACAAGCCAAATTTTGCCGGCTTGGATGAGTTTCGCGGAGACACCTTTCATACGGGGCAATGGCCTCACAAAGATGTGGATTTTACAGGCAAGCGCGTTGCCGTCATCGGAACGGGCTCATCCGCAATTCAGTCTATTCCTATAATTTCTGAGCAAGCGTCCCATCTGACGGTCTTTCAGCGCACCCCCAATTACATGGTGCCGGCCCACAACCGGCCCCTGGATTTGGCTTATGAGGCAGAGGTGAAGGCCGACTACGCTGCCTTGCGGGACCGGGCCCGGTTGCGGCCCGGCGGTATAGATATCGAAATTAATTTGGACTCAGCTCTTGAGGCCAACCATCAGGAGCTGCAGGAACGCTTCGAGGAAAAATGGGCCTGCGGCGGCTTCGGATTTATAGGTTCCTATGGTGACCTGATGTTGGATCAGACGGCAAACGATACTGCAGCAGAATTTGTCCGAAATAAAATCCGTGAAATAGTGGATGACCCAAAGGTCGCTGATTTGTTGTGTCCGGACAATGTATTCGGCTGCAAGCGGCTTTGTGTAGATATCAATTATTGGCAGACCTACAACCGGCCGAACGTGACTTTGGTAGACGTTTCGGACGAGTCTATCGAATGTCTGACATCCAAGGGACTACGGTCCAGAGGTGAAGAGTTTGAATTCGACGCTATCGTCTTTGCCACCGGCTTTGATGCGATGACCGGAGCCCTTTTGCGAATAGACATCCGGGGATTGGAGGGGAAAAAGCTGGTCGATAAATGGGTCGAAGGCCCTAAGACCTATCTGGGTCTGTCCATCGCGGAATTCCCAAACTTGTTCACGGTGACGGGGCCAGGAAGCCCCTCGGTCCTTACAAACATGCTGCCATCGATTGAACAGCATGTAGACTGGATTGCGGATTGCATCGCTTATATGCGGCAGAATGGTTTCGAAAGGATTGCTCCCGAGCCGGCGGCGGAAGCGGGCTGGGTAGAACACGTGCGGGAGACGGCGGGTCTTTCTCTGCGTGCTAACTGCAGCTCCTGGTACGTGGGCGCCAATATTCCCGGCAAGCCTCGGGTATTCATGCCCTATATGGGCGGATATCCAGCTTATCTGGAAAAATGCGCCGACGTAGTTGCCAAAGGTTACGACGGTTTCGCGTTTAGCTGAATTAGCCCCTTACGTGCTATGACGAAGAACTCGTCATTGGCACACACGTCCATCAAGTTCGCCATAGGGTTTGACAGATCAGCAAGATCATCAACGTGCCCCGGCCCGAAGCGGGACCCGGATCGGTCATCGTCGGCCGCGCCCTCAAGAACGTCTGCGACGCGTTCGGGCACAAGTAGAACTGGGATTCAAAGTCTTCTAAGATGATGCCGCTCGACTTCTCGGGGCCCGGCGACTTCTCCTGGAGGGAGCCGCACAGCGAGACCAATAGATAGGAGAGACCTTGAACGGCGCAACCATCCTGGAGACCATGCTGAGGCGCGACCGCGTGGTCGTGATGGGCGCCCTTGGGGTGATCGCCGGCCTGGCCTGGGCCTATATCGGCTACCTAGCCTGGGAAATGCAGGAAATGGGCGGCGGCGGTGCGGTGGGCATCGGCCTCGGTGCCGCGATGCCGCGCATCGAGGCGTGGAACCTGGTCGATCTGGTGACGCTGTTTGTCATGTGGTCGGTGATGATGGTGGCCATGATGCTGCCGGCGGTCTCGGGCATGCTGCTCGCCTTCGCCACCATCAACCGGCGACGCCGTGAGCGCCACGAGCCTGACGTCGCCACCGCCGTGTTTCTGTGCGGTTATCTCCTGGTGTGGGTCGGGTTCAGTGTCTTGGCGACGCTGGTTCAATGGGGGCTGCAAAGCGCCGCGCTGCTGTCGCCGATGATGGCCGGCACCAGTCCCATCCTCGGCGGCACGTTGCTCATCGTGGCCGGGATATTCCAATGGACGCCGGTCAAGGATGTTTGCCTCGCCCACTGCCGCTCGCCCATGAGCTTCATCTTGTCCGATTGGCGCGAGGGCATCGGCGGCGCCGTGCTCATGGGGCTGCACCATGGAGCGTTCTGTGTCGGGTGTTGCTGGGCGCTCATGGGGTTGTTGTTCGTGGCCGGGGTGATGAACCTGCTGTGGGTTGCCGCCCTCACCGTCTTCGTGGTCATCGAAAAGCTGGCACCGCGCGGCGACATTGTGGGGCGGATCACCGGCGGCGTCCTTGTCGCCGCCGGCGTAGTGCTTTTGGTTCAGGCCTGAATTGGGGGTGCGGGGGATACGCAGTGTGGTGGCCGATACCAAAAAAACTGGTAGTATACTTACCCTGTAAATGACGAGGGCCGCCGACGCCCATCTAGACTCCGCCGGATCCCGAGGGTACCATTCAAGCCAAAGACACCGGGAGTATCGCGTCATGGCGCAAGAGGAAATAAGCGGCTACCAGAACGTCAGTTACCGGCCTGACGAGATCAAGGACTGGCGCATCATCGGCCAGTGGTGGGACGTCTGCAACTGCGACGTCGGGTGTCCGTGCATGTTCGCGGCGACGCCCACCATGGGGTTCTGCGAGGGCGTCCACGGCTGGGTGATCCGCGAGGGATACTTTGGCGACGTGACGCTGGAAAACCTCGCCGCCGTAACCATCACGCGCTTCGAGGGCCACCCGCTGACCAAGAACCGAGAAATGGGTTTCCTCATCGATGAGCGCGCCAATGCCGAGCAGCGCCGGGCCCTGGAGTTGATCTATTCGGGCAACGCTGGTGGACGCTTCGCTATTTGGGGCGACATGACGATCAGGCCGCTCGGCATCGAGTTTGCCACCATCAACATCTCCTACGCGGATGACGACTGGTTTTTGGAAATTCCCGGCAAGGCGGTGGCCCGAGGCGTCCCCTACAGCGGGCACATGGTTCCCGAGGGCCAGAAATGCCTCATTATCAACCCGCCGCGCCCTGAGGCAGGGCCCGGCTACGCCACCCTCGGAGAGGGCCGCGAGCTCGATGTCGACGTGCTCGGCATGAAGTTCGCCTGGCCTAACCAATCGGCCAAGCACATGCCATTCGACCTCGTCGGGCCGAGCGATTCCAGGTTCGAGAAGAAGGGTCCGGTCGGCTGACCGGCCCGCTCGGCGAAAAAAGGCCCACCCTGATTTCCGGCGGCATCGCCGCCGGCGCCCTGGGCAGCTCCGGGCTGCTGGGCGCCGCAGCCCCGTTAACAGTCGAGCGACCTCGGTCCGGCGGCAAGCCTGACGGGCGGCTCACCTTGGTGTACCATTACGGGCATGACGTACCCGTTTGGCTTGTGTGTACTGATTCTGGCCTTGTGGCTATGAGCAAAAATTTTAAGGGCCGCTGATTATCATCTGTTTCCCCCCACCACTGCTCGGTATACCTCGAAAAGTGGGTTCGTTCGTGGGGGCAGG
>CAJWZI010000260.1 GCA_913049615.1 uncultured Alphaproteobacteria bacterium
GAATTACGCCACCATTCGCGCACCGTTCTCGGGCGTGGTGACCCAGCGGCATACCGATGTGGGGGCCTTTGTGAACGTGGGTCAGGCTGTGGTCAGCTTGATTGATGACAGCGCCCTGGAGGTGGAGGCGGACGTGCCCGTGCAACGCATCGCTGGCATATACCCTGGCGCGGCGGTTAGCGTACGCATCAATGGCGTCACGGTTTGGGCTAAGGTTCGTGCCGTGGTGCCCCAGGAAAATCCCCAAACCCGTACTAGGGTAGTGCGCTTTACAGCGGATTTAAATGCAATTGAGGGTCAGCTTGCGGGTAATCAGAGCGTCACTGTTTCCGTGCCAATTGGCGGCGACCGGAAGGTAATTTCCGTGCACAAGGACGCAGTCCTAAACCGCCAGGGTAATGATATGGTCTTTGTCGTGGTCAAGGGAGCCGCCCGCCCTCGCATTATTTCTATCGGAGATGCAGTTGGGGGGCGTTTTGTGGTCCGGAATGGGCTCAAATTGGGGGATGTTGTTGTGGTGCGCGGCAACGAGCGTTTATTCCCCGGTCAGCCCGTTCGCTTTTGACCACCAAGGGGGATAGGTCATGAACCTGATCCGCATATCCATCGAGCGGCCCATCGCAGTGTTAGCGGCGGTGTTTATGATTGTCCTGTTTGGCCTCTTGGCCTTGCAGACTATTCCTATCCAACTGACACCGGATGTGCGCAGGCCCGTCTTGAATATTCAGACCACTTGGCATGGCGCGGCGCCTGCCGAAATGGAGCGGGAGATCATCAATCGCCAGGAAGAGGCCCTGAAAGGTTTGCCGGGAGTTGCCAGTATAACCAGCCGGGCCGAGGATGGCCGAGCCCGGATCAATTTGGAGTTCAATCTTGACCAAAATATGGACAGGGCGCTTTTGCTGGTAGCGAACCGTCTGGATCGGGTGACCGGCTATCCCGACGAAGCGAATGAGCCGACAATACGTACATCATCTTCAGACGATAACCCCATCGGTTGGTTCATCATCGATCGGTTGGCGGACAACAATCAGCCGATCCATACCCATTATGATGTAGTGGATGATCTCGTCCGCGACCGGCTGGAGCGCGTGCCGGGTGTGTCTCGAGTGAATATCTACGGCGGCGGCGAACGGGAACTTCGCGTTATTGTAGACCCGGAAAGGCTTGCTCGCTACGGCCTGACTGTGCTGCAAGTTGTCAACGCCTTGAAGGCGGCTAATTCCTCTATGCCAGGCGGCGATGTCGTCGAGGGCAAGCGCCGCTATGTGGTGCGCACGGTAGGTGAATTCACCACGCCCGAACAGGTTGCTGCCGTACTGGTTCGCTCCGAACGGGGCAGTGGCACGGGGCGCATCGGGCGCGTTACCATCGGCGATATTGCATCTGTCGAATTTGGCCATAAAACGGCTACTGCGTACATTCGGAGCTTAGGCAATCCAACATTAGCTGCCAGTACGATCCGTGATGCGGGGGCCAATGTGATCGAGGTCATGTCCGGCATACACGAGGCGATCAAGGAATTGGCCGCGGACACCTTGCCCGCCGCTGGGCTGACCATTCGTCAAGTCTATGACGAAACTGTCTATATAAATTCCGCCATCGATCTGGTGCAAAATAACATAATGGTTGGCGGCATGCTGGCCGCCATTGTGTTGTTGCTATTCCTGCGTTCTGTACGGGCCACGCTAGTCATCTCCTTGGCAATTCCGGTTTCTGTGGTTGGTGCCTTCGTGGCCATGGCGGCGTTGGGCCGGTCTCTGAATGTTATCAGCCTGGCTGGCATCGCCTTTTCAGTCGGCATGGTGGTGGATGCGGCCATTGTGGTGCTGGAGAATATCTACCGCCATCGTCAGGAAGGCACCCGGCCCCAGATTGCCGCATTCCTGGGCGCACAGCAGGTTTGGGGCGCCATTCTGGTGTCAGCTCTGACCACCGTTTTGGTTTTCTTGCCATTGTTGGTCATGAAGCTGGAGGTCGGACAATTGTTCCGGGATATCGCCGTTGCGATCTCGGTCTCGGTCCTGTTGTCACTGCTGGTGTCGGTCACTGTCGTGCCGGCCCTATCCCGCAGGTTGCTGCGGGATGGCATGAAAAGCCTGAAAAACCCACTCCGCCTTCCCCTTATAGATGGTCTCGCCCGTGCCTTCAGCGATGGCGTTATGCAGTTCACTCACCTTGTAGTCCGCAGTCGCTCCATCGCCATTGCCATCGTCATCATTCTTTCGGGTGCGGGGGCCATCGTCACCTGGGGCTTTTTGCCCAAATTGGATTATTTGCCGGACGGCAATCGTAATCTGATTTTCGGTGTGATCATGCCACCGCCCGGCTACAACTTGGAGACGACCAAATCTATTGCCCAGCAATTAGAAAACACCGTCCGGCCCCTGTGGTCGTCGGTGTCCGGTCCGAAATCGGAACCAGGAAAACCACCGAAAATTGAGAATTTCTTCTACGTGGCTGCGCGTGCGACTACTTTTATAGGCGCTAGTGCGGTTGATCCGAAGCGGGTAGGCGAATTAATCCCGGTCTTGCGAGCCCCCATATTCAAGGAGCCAGGAACCTATGGTTTTATCTCGAAACGTTCTTTGTTCGGTCGGGGGATCGGCGGTGGCCGCAGCATCAACCTTGAAGTTTCCGGCCCGGATCTGGATGTAGTACTTGGCGTGGCCGGACGTGCTGCTCGCCTTGTCGGTAAGGCACTGCCGCGGCGTCAAGGCAACCAACTGCGGCCTAAACCGGGGTTGGAACTTGGTGCGCCTGAGATACGGGTGGTGCCTGACCCAGTGCTCTTAGCCGACAACGGCGTCACGGCATTGGAACTGGGCCTGACCGTGGATGCCTTCAACGACGGCCTGCGGGTGGCGGAAGTCACCGTTGATGGTCGGCGTGTCGATTTGATGCTGGTGGGTCCCGATGGGCAAATCAAGGCGACCCAAGGTATCGGTAATCTGCCAGTGGTCACTCGGTCGGGCACCATCTTGCCGGTGTCATCCTTGGCGGATATCAGAATGACCGCCGGGCCCACGGAAATTCGCCACGTGGAACGGGAACGCACAGTGACCCTGGAAGTCCGCCCTCGGGCTGATCTACCATTGGAAGCGGCTATGGAGGTGTTGCAAATCCAAGTCATCGACGCCTTGCAGAAACAGGGTGTGCCCTCTTCGGTAAAAATGCGTATGTCGGGAACAGCAGATAAATTGACTGCGGCCTGGGATCATCTGGTTGTGGATTTAGCCGTCGCCGTGATCATCGTCTATCTAGTCATGGCGGTTTTGTTCGAAAGTTTCCTCTACCCATTGATCATTCTTTTCTCGGTACCCCTGGCAACGGCAGGCGGTGTCTTGGGTCTGGCTTTGCTGAACACATATGTTTTTCAGCCTCTCGATATGCTGACCATTCTAGGATTTGTCATTTTGATAGGCATCGTTGTCAACAACGCCATTCTGATTGTGCATCAAACTCTATTCCTGGTGCGCCACGATGGTATGCATGCGAATGACGCGATCATCGAGGCGGTGCGTAACCGTATCCGGCCCATCTTCATGTCTACATTGACCTCCGTTTTCGGTATGTTGCCGTTGGTCGTTTTCCCTGGCGCCGGGTCAGAATTGTATCGTGGTCTCGGTTCGGTAGTGCTGGGCGGGTTGTCTTTGTCGGCGGTCTTGACGCTTTTGATCATACCGCCCTTACTAAGCTTGGTTTCCGCAGTGGTGGAACGGGGTAGAAGTAGGGATAGTCAAGAGACCGTACAACCGGCTGAATAACAGGTGGATAGGATTGCTAGATGACAGATTACGTATCGGCGCCTGAATTAAAGGCCATGTTGCATGACGGCGGCGAATTGGCCCTGTTGGATGTCCGGGAAGAAGGCGCGCACTC
>CAJWZI010000261.1 GCA_913049615.1 uncultured Alphaproteobacteria bacterium
TTTGTGGTGAAAAGGGCTTTGTAATCCTAGGAGAATACAACCTTGATATCCCGCCATTCGCAAAAATCTTCCGGGCTTATCAGATTGTTTGCAGCCGTTTTGATGAACGTGAAATTAAGTCGTCAGTCGATCTAGATCAACTTCTCGCCCGCTTGTTTCCCTATTCTGCAGCCTGAGATTTCGGCGGCTGTATCCATTTGGTGCGCATAGTGACCAACTCTTCCGCTGCGGAGGGGTGGATGCCCACGGTGGAGTCGAATTGTGCCTTGGTTGCGTTGCAGCGAAGGGCAATGCCGATACCCTGCACCATTTCGGCCGCGTCAGGGCCCACCACATGACAGCCGACTACCCTGTCTGTCTTTGCATCGACAATCAGCTTCATCAATGTCTTTTCTTCAGATGGCGTCAGAGTGTGCTTCATAGGTGTGAATGTGGATTTATATATATCGATATTACCAATTCGCTCTCGCGCCTGTTCCTCGGTTAGGCCCACATTGCCAACGCTGGGTTGGCTGAACACAGCCGATGGTACGTCCGCATGATTGGGTTTGCGCGGTATGTTCCCGAAAATTGTATCGGCATAGGCATGTCCCTCCATCAACGCCACGGGCGTAAGCGCGATACGGTCAGTTAGGTCGCCTACAGCATGTATGTTGGGCAAATTGGTCTGGGACCATTCATCTACTTTGACAGCTCCTTGGCTGGTCAATTCGACGCCGACCTCTTCCAACCCCAGATCGGTGCTGTTTGGGTGGCGGCCTGTGGCGTACATGATCAGTTCCGTGTCCATGGTTTCACCCGTGGTAAGGCTCAGGCGATAGCCACCATCGGTTTTCTCAATGGCAGTGACGTTAGTTTCGGTACGTAGGTCTATACCCTTTTTACGGATTTCCGCCGCCAGATGATTGCGTACATCCCAGTCAAAACCCCGAAGGATCTGCTCGCTGCGATAAAATTGTGTCACCGTCCGTCCTAATCCGTTGAAGATGCCGGCGAACTCAACGGCGATGTAGCCACCACCAACGATGGTGATGTGCTCCGGCAGGTAATCTAGATGAAATGCCTCGTTGGAGCTAATGGCATGATTTATACCGGGGATATCCGGGAACGTGGGTGTACCACCAGTGGCCAGTAGAATACGTTCTGTCGTCACCGCCTGATCACCGATTTCCACCGTATGGGCATCCTTCAGGCGGGCGCGGCCGTCGTAGCGGCGTACGCCGCCTGTATCCAACAAGTTGATATAAATACCGTTCAGGCGATCAATTTCCTTGTCCTTGTTTGCCACAAGAGTTGGCCAGTCGAAACTGACTTTGCCCAATTTCCAGCCGAACGAGGCGGCGTCCTCGAAATCTTCAGAAAAGTGGGATGCGTAGACGAAAAGTTTCTTCGGCACGCAGCCCCGAATAACGCAGGTTCCGCCATAGCGGTATTCTTCTGCTATTGCTACGGTTGCTCCATGGCTTGCTGCGATACGAGAGGCCCGCACGCCGCCTGACCCGGCGCCAATTACAAAAAGGTCAAAATCGTAGGCCATAACCGCTCCTGAATTTTTCCGACACCGCCGTGGCTTAGTCAACCCGATCTTCGGCGTAAAGTGGGGCGTCGCTCGCCAGAATAGTGCCCTTTTCCCAAAACGGGTATTGTAGAATCAAGGTTTCTAACCCTCTTGGGCCGGAACTAAACTCTAGGCAGTCTTCAGGTGGTTCAATGAAAACGCAGGACCATTTTTCATAGTCAATTCCGTCATGGACTAGAGAGCCGTTGATGACCACGTAATACTGCCCCCCGCCGGTTGCAGGATCTGGGCCCTTGAAGTCCGTGTCCGGACCGATGCGTAGGTTCCAGGTAGCAAGACCTTCGTTCTCTGGCGGAAAAATGATTTCTTGTTCAATTCCATCCATTTCGACCAACGCGCTATCGTTGGGCAGCACATCAATATCGGCAGTCAAGTTGCGGCGTTTGTTGGGTTTTTGAAATTTCCGACCCTCAGGAAGGAAAAATGCGCCTGGTTCCGATTGCGCCCGCAGGGTGAAATAATAAATGCCATCATCCCCGGCGTTGATGGGGCCGTAGCCCGTATAGGCGTTGGCATAATGAATGCAAACCGGAGCCACCCGATGCTTGCCGAGCATGCCACTACCATTTACCACGACCTGAAACTGGTCGATGCCATGAAAATGAGGTGGGACTACCGAATTGGGGGATTGTTCCACCAGCAGCGCTTGGGGCGTGTCGCGATAGCTTGTATCTGTGCCTAAGTAATTGGTGCGAGCGTAGTTATAGCCATTGAATAGTTTCCCTACAAAGCGATCTGGGTTTACGTCGGCGAAAGATCTAGCGAATATCATGGCAAATTCCTTCAGTTCGATTTACATCGAAGCGATGCCCATTATAGGCTGGGTTTCTCAGATTAGTTGATGGGAGACAGTAGTTCAGGCGCCGTGACCAACTGCGATTTGGAGTGAGCATAAACTGCCCAATACAGCGACGGTATCTAGAACGTCACTACGCTGCGGATAGATTTGCCTTCGTGCATCAAATCAAAACCGTCATTGATCTGTTCAATAGGCATGGTGTGAGTGATCAAATCGTCAATGTTGATTTTGCCTTCCATATACCAATCCACGATGGTGGGCACTTGCGTGCGGCTTTTTGCGCCGCCAAAAGCTGTGCCGCGCCAAACGCGGCCAGTGACTAGTTGAAAGGGGCGAGTGTTGATCTCTTGCCCCGCACCCGCCACTCCAATGATGATACTTTCGCCCCAGCCCTTGTGACAGCATTCCAGGGCCTGGCGCATCACTGTGACATTGCCGATGCATTCAAAGGAATAATCAGCGCCACCCTTGGTCATTTCAACCAAATGGGCCACAAGATCGTCCCCGAAATCAGATGGGTTGACGAAATGCGTCATACCAAATTTTTCCGCCAGCCCACATTTACTGGAATTGATGTCGACGCCGATAATCTTGTTGGCCCCCACCATGCGGGCGCCCTGGATTACATTCAGGCCGATTCCGCCCAGGCCGAAAACCACTACATTGGCACCGGCCTCGACTTTCGCCGTATTGATTACTGCGCCTATGCCAGTGGTCACGCCGCAGCCGATATAACAGACTTTGTCAAACGGTGCGTCCTCGCGGATCTTCGCCAAGGCGATCTCCGGCACCACCGTAAATTGCGCGAAGGTGGAGGTGCCCATGTAGTGGTAGACTGGCTCGCCATCCAAGGTGATGCGAGATGTACCATCGGGCATAAGGCCCTGACCCTGGGTCTCTCGGATTGCTCCGCACAGGTTGGTTTTGCCGGAAAGACAAAATTCGCATTGGCGGCATTCCGGCGTGTAAAGGGGAATGACGTGATCGCCTGGTTTGAGTGAGGTAACGCCTTCTCCAACTTCAACTACCACGCCGGCGCCTTCATGACCTAGAATTGCGGGAAATATACCCTCAGGGTCGTCTCCGGACAAAGTGAAGGCATCCGTGTGGCAAATGCCGCTGGCCTTTATCTCCACCAGGCATTCGCCCGCGCGGGGGCTTTCCAATTGCACCGTTTCGATTGTAAGCGGTGCCCCTGCTTTATGTGCCACGGCTGCCCGTACATCCATTTGCGTGATCTCCCTTAGAGCCAAAATTAGTTTTGATCATTCTAAACATGAAATCATCCTCTGGTCGACGGATCAACGTATGGTCTTTGCATATATTCAGAGGTATCACTGCCTTCCACAGAAACAGGGATGCTGGATTTCTGTACGACATGTCGACGTTGATTTCTATGGCGGCGAAGATAGCCTGTAATTGGCGTAACAGTGGCAGCTATCCAGGCCAGGAGATAAAAAATTGTTAGTATTTGGCGGATGTGGCGTAGAAATAGGCGGTTTT
>CAJWZI010000262.1 GCA_913049615.1 uncultured Alphaproteobacteria bacterium
AAGAGAACCACAGGGAAGTGATTAAAGGTGGTATCGTTGTTAGTGGAGCAAATTCCCGGCAAAATGGGTTCTTTTTCGGGCGCATGGCAGCGTTCTAGAGCGCACCCTGGCTAGTCGAAATCCAGCCACGAAATATTGCCGGTTTCTGGCCTCGTGGGGGTTAGCACATATTTAGGATCACCGACGCCAACACCACATACTATTGAGCTGCGAAGGCGTGAATTAACCTTTGCCTAAGGTTAGGTTTTTAAGCCAACAACCAACGAGAAAGCCTTGATCTCCAACTTCTCCACAATCACCGCACGCGGGGGAAAGACCAAAGGCAGTGACTACGAACCCGTCGAAGAGTGGATGGGGAGCTATTCACCGGCTAATGAATTCTAAACGCGACCGCCGCAACAGCCACCAAGCGATGAACATGTGAGCGATATTTACGCCCACGGCGTTGATGAAAGCCGCGCGGTACGAACCGGTCAAGTCATACAGCAATCCGGCCACCCAGGCCCCCAACGCCATGCCCAAAAATGTTGCCGACAAAACCAGCGAGAAACGCCAGCCAATCTGCGTCGGCATAAAATAATTCCGGATGACGATTGCGTACGAGGGCACGATACCGCCCTGGCTCAAACCGAACAGTCCAGCCATAAGGTACAGCGCCGTCAATGCATCGGCGAACATGAAACAAAACAACGTCAAGGCCTGTAAACTGCTGCCCAGCACCATAGTTGCCAGACCGCCGATCCGGTCAGAAATCCAACCGAACAACAGACGGCTAATTGTACCTGTGACGAGCATTAGGGACAGCATCTCGGCCCCGCGTTGAGCTGCATGACCCAGATCCGTCGCGTGAGCTACGATGTGGGCCTGAGGTACTGCCATGGCGACACAACAAGCCACTCCTGCACAACACAACAAACCCTGCAAACCGTTGGGGGCCAGACCCAACGGTTTGCCAGTTGCATTAACATCACTCGACTCGCTCTGCAGAACGGCGACGGGGCGGCGGTACAAAATCAAACACAGAGGCGGCATGACCAATAAAAGAAAGATCGCTAAACCCCCGTACGTCGTACGCCAATCCGATTGGTCTATATAGTATTGCAGGATAGGCGGCCAAAACACACCAGCCATATAGATGCCGCTGGCAACGATCGCCACCGCAATGCCCCTGCGGCGGTTGAACCATAAAGTGGCGTCGGCAACCAAGGGTGCATACATGGCGGCGCTTCCTAGGCCGCCAATCAACAACCCCTGAGCCAGATATAATTGCCATATCGCGGTTGACTTGGCCGCTAGGAAAAAGCCCAAAGCCAACATGAAACTTCCCGTCAGACATGGCCACAGGACACCCACTCGATCTGACCAGCGCGCCATGACGATGCCACCCAGACCGAAGCCGATCATGGTAACCGCATAAGCAATGGACGCGGCCGAGCGTGTAGTCCCAAATTCCATGGCGATCGGTTTTAGGGCGACCACAATGGCATACATGCCCACGCCGCTGACGGCCATCAAGGTCAAGGCCGTCGCCAAGCGTAAATAAGCGTATGCGGGCTCGGGCGCCGCCGCTATAGCGTCACTGTTTGGCATCAATCATCATGAGGCAGGTGACTATCTTACGTATATTTAGGCCAAACCCTATATCACGGAAACTGAAATTCCACTCCGCAAAGATCGCGTCACGGCGTCGGACCATTCCATGTATTTAATCGCCGTGGTGAAGTCGGTATGTGTTACTGCCTCCACTCCTCGTATGGCGTTAATAAATTCCTCTTCAACGCGCCACCCGCCTTTTTTGGCCGGATCGATCTCTACCACCTTTAATCCCTCAACACCGCGGCTCCCCGAATACAACGTCAAGGATCCATCGCCAACCTGTAACAGGCGCAGGGTTCCTTCTGTTCCGAAGATACATACATCGGTGCGTGCTGGTGCGTTGCCCAGAACTGTAGATACATTGAACCGCAACTGACCGCCTTGTTCTAGTTTGCCCACGATGTCTAGGTGGTCAGGAATGGTCATTGCAACACGGCGTCCTGCCTCGTCCACACGATGGGGCACTACCGCCTGCCCCACTGCGAAAACCGTGGACATGGGCCCGACCCAACGCATCATGGCCTCGTACCAGATACCCATGGACATGATGTTGTTGCCAGACAAATCCCGGTCCTGACGCCAGGAAATCGGCGAATCTGGTTTAGGGTAACTAGCCATGACAACCCGGGCATCAAGAGTAATCATCTCGCCGATATCGCCCGCGCCAATCATACCGACGATAGTTTTGTCAAAAGCCAGCGTGTGGGGCGCGGGAACAATCTGTGCCACCAGAGCCGGATGCCGACGCGAGGCGTCCAGCATGGATCGACCCTGCTGGGCATTCATAGCCATGCGTGCCTCACATAAGACATGCTTGCCCGCATCCAGGGCGGCAATGGTCATGGGGGCATGCATATAGGGCCAAGTGCCGATGCAGACCGCGTCTAGTGCTTGATCTTCGATAATTGCTTGCCAATCGGCTTCTACTCGCGGGATACCGAATTCCTTTGCTACCCGCTGGCCGGACGCCAGCGTTCTGTTCGCCACGGACAGGATTTCGACGCCGTTTTGAGCCAACAGGCCGGGTATATGCAGTTTGGTGGTGTTGCCACCGGCGCCAATCACACCGATCCGAATTTTATCCGTGCTCATCAGTCTTCTCTTTCCTTGAAAATCACTGTGGGTAAGATTAGGCGGCCAGCAAAAATTCACAATCAGTTTTGCAAGAAAAGGGGTATGCCGCATGCGGGGCGTTTGGGTCAAAGAACTAACTGAGTTCAAAAATTTGACGGTCGCGGAATGCCCCAGGCCAACAATGCTAAAAAATCAAGTGCGCGTTGCCGTACAAGCCGCCGGTGTCAGCTTTGCACAATCCCTTGTGGTCCAGGGCCGGTACCAACGCAAGCCGCCGCTTCCCTTCTCGCCGGGATCAGAGATTGCCGGCATCGTGACCGAGGTGGGTAATGCAACAAACCGCATCAAGGTTGGCGACAGAATTTGTGCCATCGTGGAATGGGGCGGCCTTGCAGAAGAGGCCGTGGCCTACGAAGCAAACACATTTGCTTTGCCCGACAACCTAGAATTCCATCGTGCTATCTGTTTCACTAATTCCTATTCCACCTCTTGTGCTGCGTTGACCTGGCCGCATCTGCTGAATGTGAAGGGCGACGATGTCCTACTGGTGCATGGTGGAGCCGGGGGCGTCGGCATCGCCGCCATTGAAATCGCCAAGATCCAAGGCGCTACCGTCATTGCTACGGTAGGATCGCCCGAAAAAGTCTGCGTGGCCAAGGACCACGGCGCTGACCATGTCATCAACTATCGGAAAGAGAACTTCCGGGACCGGGTTCTGGACATCACTGACGGTATAGGCGTTAACGCAGTCTATGATCCGGTCGGCGGTGAAGTATTTTCGCAATCCCTACGCTGCCTTGCACCTGAGGGCCGGATGATGCCAGTCGGTTTCGCCGGTGGCACCATTCAACAAATCCCCGCCAATATTCTGCTGGTCAAGAACGCCACAGTCTGTGGCCTGAACATGGGCTATTACTTCGGCTGGAGCGACAAGGACGTACGCGACGAGTTTTCGCCGCTGATGCAGCAACTATTGGCCAAACTATTCGCCTGGTTCGAAGGAGGCTTTTTGAACCCACGCGTTATCCAGATATTTTCCCTGGATGACTTCCAGGAAGCTATGGCCACCGTCCTTGGCCGTTGGTCCCAGGGTCGTGTGGCGGTGGTGATGGGTGATGAAGCAAAACGCTTAAGCAAATAGTGCGCTCATTCGCCAGGTATTTCCGACTTGCGCAACGGCTCCACATAAAGTCCCAAAGCAACA
>CAJWZI010000263.1 GCA_913049615.1 uncultured Alphaproteobacteria bacterium
ACAGCTCCGCTGTGCTTAAGGCCCCAAAATTCGAAAAATACCGCCTGCTGTTGACTGATTTTGTCATGCTTATTGTCTACGGCATCGTCCTTACTCTGAAGGCCTTTCGCGACCATCCGGAAGTACGCATTCTGATGTTGATCTGTTATGCCGAACAGGACCGCGCAGACCTTAATCTAGAAGTGCTAAACCAGGGCGATTTGATGAAAATTTTTGTCATCGATGATCTGACTATAGCAGTGGAACGAATTCTGCAGGCGAAGTAATCACAATGTAACTGCGAAATCTCGCAGCACCTCTTCCTTGAACGCCAGACCGTGACCTGGCTGCTCGGATGGCGTCAGTATATTGCCAGCCGGCAGCACAGGTTTGACCCAGACATCATCCAGAAAATTGATGTATTCCAAAACGTCAGGGTTCGGTATGGCGGCATTCAGATGCACCATAATTTCGTGGAATAGATGTGGCGCGATGCGAATACCTCTGGCATGAGCCAACGTGGCGATCCGACGTAGTTGGGTCAGACCGCCTCGCATCATGTCCGGCTGCAGGATTGGAATTTTGGGTGTTTCGAAGAATGGAGCTAGGTCATGGTGGGTGAAATGGCTTTCACCCCCAACCACACGGGTTTTCAAGGCGTCGGCAACGCGGAAATAGCCAGCAAAATTTTCCGCCACAATCGGTTCCTCTAACCAGTGTATATTGTACTGATCCAGCCGCCGGCCTACTTCGATAGCTTCGTCCGTCGTCCAACCCATGTTGACATCGACCATGATGGCAATACCGTCACCGAGAGCTTCGCGCATAGCAGCCACGTTGGCCACATCCTCGGCGTGACTGTGCATATGACCCGCTTGCATCTTGATGGCGTCAAATCCGGCTTCCACATAGGCTAAGGCCTTTTCAATCATGCCGCCCTGGCCCAGACCACGCCAGCAACCGGAACCATAAGCGGGCAGAGCACCGCCGCCTTGGGCCCCGCCCCAAAGCTTATACAGGGGCAGACCGGCCCGCTTGCCCAAGGCATCCCAGAGGGCAATATCGATAGCCGATTGGGCAAATACCGTAACTCCCATACGCCCCACCCAATATGTAGCTTTCCAGATATCTTGCCAGATTGCCTCCACTTCCCAAATAGACCTGCCCAGGACGACCGGGGACAGTAATTCCTCGATACAGGTCTTTATGGTTCGTAGGCCGCCAGAAAGGACCATGAGATATCCCATGCCGGTCAGACCTGATGTCGTTTCGATCTCCACCACAAGAATTTCCCGCGGCCGGTTGTAATCCAGGCTCCATCGCGGTGGGTCGGTGAAGGGAATGGACAATGCTGTAGTGCGGATATCCTTGATAATCATGACCGGAAGTTTCCTCTCTGTAGGTGATTGGCGTCACCGTCTTGTGAATTGCCTTAATAACGGGGAATGATGCATTATGTTATTGTGTTAATGCCGCTTCTCAAAGTACCCATCAGACAAACGCCCTGTGGATAAATTTTCCCGTTCAGGTTTTCTAAGCTATTGAAATAAAGGGTATTTTCTCGTATTCTTTAGCTTTCAGCAGACCAATGGCAGGCTAACGGAATGAGCATAGCGGAAAGCCAGGATGGTGGTCAGCCCCAGTACAGCGGTGCGGGCAGGACAGGTATTTTACCCTGCCAGGCGATATCCGCTCTTTGGCGGGATGGCGAGATCACCGCGACCCAGCCTTTGGCGGACGGCCAAATTCAACCTTCCAGCTTGGATCTTCGGTTGGGCGAGGTCGCCTATCGCGTAAGGGCATCATTTCTACCAGGACCTGGCCAGAACATGGCGCAAAAAATCGACCGATACACAATGCACAGTGTGGATTTAACCAAGGGTGCTGTGCTGGAACGGGGCTGCGTCTATATCGTTCCGTTGTTGGAACGACTGTCTCTGTCTCAACGTCTCTCGGCCATTGCCAACCCGAAAAGCTCTACGGGGCGGCTGGATGTTTTTACCCGGCTGATCACGGATGGGGCCAGTGAGTTCGACCGCATCGACGCCGGTTATCATGGCCCCTTGTATGCGGAGATTGCCCCGCGAACCTTCTCGATCCTAGCGCGGACGGGTGCGCGGCTAAACCAAATACGACTTCGCCGGGGCGAACACCGGCTTACCGATTCGGAATTAACCCGCCTGCATCAACAATCACCCTTGGTTCATAGCGACGTGGGTACCGAAAACATCTCAGAAGGTATTGCCCTGACTGTTGATTTACAGGGTGCTGGAGGCAATGGGCTGATCGGTTACAACGCGCGACCCCACGCACCATTGATCGATATGGAGAAAATCAACCACTACGATCCGGTGGATTTTTGGGAACCAATTTATGCTGGCACAGGGACCGAATCCGGCCTGGTACTAAACCCGGATGACTTTTATATCTTGGCTTCGCGGGAAGCCGTTTCTGTACCCCCGGATCATGCAGCGGAAATGGTGGCCTATGACACATTGGTGGGCGAATTCCGCGTGCATTACGCGGGTTTCTTCGATCCCGGTTTCGGTTGGGCTGAGGCGGGTGGGGAAGGCACCCGGGCGGTGCTGGAGGTCCGCAGCCACGACGTGCCGTTCCTTCTTGAGCACGGCCAGACCGTAGGCCGCCTAGTTTATGAGCGTCTGACCGATTCACCCGACCGCATCTATGGACAGGACATCGGTTCCAACTACCAGAAACAAACCCTGGCCCTGGCAAAGCAATTTCGCCGAGGTTAGGCGGCGCCGGCACAGAATACGGCTGGCTCATCTTTCCCAGGCGTAATCCAACTCGTATCCAACCGAGACGGCATCGGCATAAACGTCGGGCTTTTGTACAGACAGGTGGACGCCAGTAATGGTGGTTTCATTTTCAAACACAGACAATAATTCGCGGGCGAGGCTTTCCAACAGGTTGAAGTGACGTGACTGGGCCAGTTCGATGATGCGACTGCGTATCTCATCATAATTCAAGACTTTATTGACGTCTTCCAGTGGGTCGGGCATGTCGGGATGGAGCTCAATCACTAGGTCTATTAGCAGTTGCTGCGGGCCTTCCCGTTCGTGGGGCAGCACACCCAAATACACCGGAAAGGAAAGCTGATGTAATTTGATCCGGTGCCCCGTTAATCGTCCAATGGATGCCATGGATCATTCCTCCGCCAAGAAGGAGACATCTCGCGGCATGCCTTCCAAGGATTGACCGCCATCAATTGTGATGACTTCGCCGGTCATCGCGGGGACGGACAATATGAATCGTAATGCCGCTACTAGCTGATCCAACGTAGCGCCCTTGCCCATGGGGTTCATGCCGTGGGCGGTCTGGAAGCGTTCCTGGGTCTGGTTCTTGCTGGGCAGGGTGATGCCCGGTGCGATGGCGCATACCCTGACATGAGGTGCCAGTTCCATGGCAAGGGTTTTGGTGGCGCCCAACAAACCAAACTTGGCCACGGTGTATGAAAAGAAGTCGGAATTTAGGGCGAACATTTTGTTGTCCAGCAGGTTAACAACCACGCCCGTTTGACCGTCCGTCTGGCATTTGGCGAAGTCACGAGCCAGAAAAACCGGCGCGCGCAAATTGACCGCGTGATGATCCTCCCAACTTTGCAAGCTCATATTCAAGGCGTCGTCGATTTTGAATAACGAGGCATTGTTGACCAACAGTCTTAGTGGAGGGGCATCCTTCGCCGCGCTAGCGATCATGCCGTCGACTACATCCTGATCCCGTAGGTCACCTGGCACGAGATGACCCCGGCCCCCCTTGTCCTGAATTTCGTCCAACAATGTTGCGGCTTCGTAATGAGAGTTATGATAATTGATTGCGACGTGCCAGCCATCGGCTGCCAGAGCCCGGGCAATGGCCGCGCCCACGCG
>CAJWZI010000264.1 GCA_913049615.1 uncultured Alphaproteobacteria bacterium
AGATGGGCCTGTGTCGGTAATCCAAGGGTGCGGTTTCAACTACTATGACCTGCCCTTGGAACGGGGCAGGCGAAATTTGTTGGGAGAGATGCGACTGATAGCCCGGTGCTTTCATCTCATCCGTCGCATCAAGCCCGATTTGGTCCATCATGTGGCCATGAAGCCGGTGATATTTGGTGGCCTCGTGTCACGCATTTTGGGTGTGCCGGCGGTCGTGCATGCAATAACAGGCATGGGCTTTCTATTTATTCGTCAGGACTGGTTGGCCCGAGCCTTGCGGGTACTGATCATGCCTTTATACCGCTATGCCTTCGGGCATCCTAACGCTCGGGTAATTTTTCAAAACCCGGATGATTTGGACCTGTTTTTGCAGCAAGAACTAGTGCGCAAGGACATCACGGTCCTGATAAAGGGCTGCGGCGTGGACGTGGAGACTTTTGCTCCTACCTCACCGCCTGGCGGACCGGCCGTGGTCATGTTTCCAGCGCGTATCCTAGGAGACAAAGGAGTTCACGAATTTATCCACGCGGCCCGCACTCATAAAGCTGCTGGCTCTGAAGCAAAGTTCGTCCTGGTGGGACGCCGCGACCCGGCAAATCCAACGGATGTAGAAGAGGCCACGATCCGCGGCTGGGAACAGGAAGGCCTGGTGGAATGGTGGGGTTTTCAAACAAATATGCCGGAAATTTTGACTCGTGCTCATATCATTTGCATGCCTAGTTACCGCGAGGGCTTGCCCCGCAGCCTGATCGAGGCAGCAGCTTGCGGCCTGCCTATCGTCACGGCTGACGTGCCCGGCTGCCGGGAAGTAGTGCGCGATGGCATAAGCGGATTTCTAGTTCCTGTGCGTGACGGCACAGCCACGACAGCGGCGATTGGAAAATTGTTAGTTGATCCTGATTTGCGCCGATCTATGGGGCAGGCGGCTCGGCAACTAGCGTTAGATGAGTTCACGGTTGAGGACTTTGTCGCGGATTCGCTGGCAGCCTATGACGCCTTAAGAAATCGGATATGATCCCCTCCCCGTCATCTCGTCCCCTTTTTCTTTTGGCAGTCCTGTTTCCGCCCTTGGGTGTGATTGCTCCCAAGTCCCTGGCGCCGCTACTGTTCGTCGCGGCTCTGTGGCAAATTGTTCCCGCCTGTATTAATGGCCGGTGGCGCGACATTTTCAAGGGGCCGGTTGCGATTATGGCCAGCCTCATTGCAATCTGGGCGTTAACATCCGTTCTGTGGTCCTTGGACGCCCTGGCGGGTCTGCTCACCGCAGCCAAGCTGACTGGCGTCTTGCTGGCCATGCTAATCGTCTTGGACGGCGCGCGGTCGATTAAGGCCGGTGATAGGAAGCTATTCAACAAGGCATTCATGGTTTCCTACGTTATTGCTTCCGCGCTGATCGGATTTGAAACCTTGTTTGGCGCTGCCGGTCATAACTGGGTGGCCTGGCTAAGCCGGCGGGCTGAATATGATCTGACGGTGCTGAACCGGGCTGGTGTTATTCTGTTCCTGGCAGCCTGGCCGGTTGCCTTGGTGCTTTGGCGGCAGAGACGTCGTCTGTTAGCCTTGTTGGCGGTCCTGGCAGCTGCCGCCGTGATTTATTTCGGTGTTTCCAGCAGCAATTTGATTGCCCTGTTTGCTGGTTTAACGGGCGCCTTATTGGCCTGGTTTCTGGGTCCGCGCTTGCAATACGTTTTGGCTCTGATTTTCGCCGCCGGCATTTTAGTTGCGCCAATAACGACGGCCACCTGGCTGACACCCGAACGTATGGCACCACATGTCGACGGGGCGTATTATTCGGTCTTACACCGAATTCACATCTGGCATTTTACTGGCGAGCGCATCGCAGAAAAACCGGTTCTGGGCTGGGGCATAGACGCTGCCCGGCGAATTCCGGGCGGAGATACAAAGTTACCGGGCGGCGGCAATGTAATGAGCGTTCATCCTCATAATGCAAGCCTGCAAATCTGGCTTGAGCTAGGCGGTCTGGGTGCGCTACTGGCCGCCATTCTTGTCATTGCCTTGTGGCGGATTGTCGGCGCATTGACCGACCCTGCTGCCCGCGCCGCCGCCACCGCCATGCTGCTATCGGCGCTGATTGTGGCGAATCTGAGTTTTGGAATCTGGCAAACGTGGTGGATGGCTACGCTGACGGTTGGCGCAGTACTATGGACTGTTGCATTGCAGGTCAGTAGTAAATGAATGATTATATATATAAAGATTTTATTATTCTTGTGCTGTAATGGTAGTTTTGATACACAGCGCACAACAGTCGATAGACTTATTTGATCGTCGTGGGAATTGAAGCCTATTTCAAAAAATCTTTTGGATTTTCCCAGTTGGAGACCATTCGTGAGCACGTTTACAGATTACAAGGTTGCCGATATTTCTTTGGCTGATTGGGGCCGCAAGGAAGTGGCCATCGCAGAGACAGAGATGCCTGGCTTAATGGCCCTGCGGTTAGAGTACGGTAATTCTAAGCCGCTTGCCGGCGCGCGTGTCGCGGGCTGTTTGCATATGACCATTCAGACGGCGGTATTGATGGAAACCTTGATCCATCTGGGTGCCGAAGTACGTTGGTCTTCCTGCAACATCTTTTCTACACAAGATCAGGCCGCAGCGGCCATGGCCTCAGCGGAAATCCCTACTTTCGCCTGGAAAGGTGAGACTGAGGAGGAATTTTGGTGGTGTATTGAACAGACAATAAAAGCTTCTGACGGCTGGCGCCCCAATATGATACTGGACGACGGCGGCGATCTGACCCTGCTTATGCACGAGAAATATCCAGAGTTACTCAAGGACGTAAAGGGCTTGAGTGAGGAAACTACCACTGGCGTGCATCGTTTGTATGAGATGGAACGCGACGGCAAACTGGCAGTGCCGGCGATTAACGTGAACGATTCAGTCACGAAATCGAAATTCGACAACTTATATGGCTGCAAGGAAAGTCTGGTGGACGGTATAAAGCGGGCCACGGACGTGATGATGGCCGGCAAAGTTGGCGTAGTCTGCGGCTATGGCGATGTGGGGAAGGGCTCGGCCGCCTCTTTACGCAGCCAAGGCGCCCGCGTGATGGTGACGGAAGTGGATCCGATCTGCGCCCTACAGGCGGCGATGGAAGGTTATCAGGTAATCACTATGGAGGAAGCTGCGTCTTTGGGCGACATATTTGTTACCTGCACCGGCAACAGGGATGTTATCACCATCGACCATATGCGCGAGATGAAGGACCGAGCCATCGTCTGCAACATCGGCCATTTTGACAGCGAGATTCAGATTGACGCCCTGCGCAATCACCCTTGGCACAATGTCAAGCCTCAAGTGGACGAAGTAGAATTTCCCGATGGTCGCCGTTTGATTGTGCTGGCCGAGGGGCGTCTGGTGAACCTGGGTTGCGCTACGGGCCACCCGAGCTTTGTCATGAGCGCTTCGTTCACAAACCAAGTGCTGGCACAGATCGAGTTGTGGGAACGACATGCGAGCTATGAGCGTAAGGTCTATACCTTGCCCAAACACCTGGACGAAAAAGTCGCCGAGCTTCATCTGGAGAAACTGGGCGTACGCTTGACCAAGCTGAGTGAAGACCAGGCCAGCTATATCGGCGTCGAAGCCCAAGGACCATTCAAGCCCGAATACTACCGCTACTAATACCGATGCCCGAAGTCCCGCCTGTCATGCTGACGCGGGGTCCTTAAGCTGACGTATCGGAAGGATTTTTCATAGACGATGATGGATGGTCGGCTTTACCATGTTGTTTGCTGAAGCCGTAGGGTTGGAACCAACTATGGCCCAAGTAATCTTGTTGCCGTGGCGGAAGTGTAAACGCCAGCTAAAGCAGGTCGGCAACGTTGCTACCGTCTTGCC
>CAJWZI010000265.1 GCA_913049615.1 uncultured Alphaproteobacteria bacterium
CGGCAAAAAACCTTGCCAATTTTTCAAATTATGCCGCAATTCTTAGGCGCGAGACCTCCCGCAACACATAAACAAGAATGTTGACGACTAGGGAGACAACCAAAAGGACAATACCCAACCCCAATGCCTTAGACAAATCGCCCTTACTTGCTTCCAGGGCAATTGTAGTGGTCATAACGCGCGTTACGTGATCGATATTTCCGCCTACGATCATCACGGCGCCGACTTCTGCTGTGGCCCGGCCAAATCCTGCTAAAACTGCCGTCAGCAGGGCAAATCGTCCGTCCCAAAGAAGTACTGTCAGGCGGCCTAGGGGTGAAACTCCCAGTGATTGTAATTGCTCACGGTATTCAAGCCACATATCCTCCATCACTTGGTGGCTTAGGGCCGCGATTATGGGTAAGACCAGAATGAACTGGGCGATAACCATGGCAGTGGGCGTGAACAATAGGCCAAGGGCACCCAAGGGGCCGGAGCGAGACAGAAGTAGATAGACCACCAAGCCAACAACCACCGGCGGCAGACCCATCAGGACATTTAAAAATACCACTAGGACCTTGCGGCCGGGAAAGCGAAACAAGGCCGCCATGGCGCCGATAGGAAGACCCAGCAATGTCGCAATCACCACCGCCGTCAAACTGACCCGCAGAGACAGGGCAATGATTTCCCGCAGGTAACCATCATCCTGAGTAATAAGTTCGAAAGCACTGGTTAGGGCAGGCCAAAAATCGGTCATGGGGTAAATCCTGCCACAGGCTTGAGCTGTGCCCAAGCTCGACGCACAATAGCCAGGCAAATATTATTCTCCGAACGCGTCATCCAATCTTTGGAGCCTTTCCATGTATCCACAACCGACCGTGATTGAACCAACAGTTTTTGCACAAATGCCTGATGAGTTGCAGCTATTGGACAGGGATTCGCACATGTCTCGAGACATCTTCAGGGGTAGGCCCTTGGGATCATTTCTTGAGGGTCCCTCATTCGATCGTGATGGGAATCTATATGTGGTTGATATCGCCCATGGCCGCGTTCTCAGAGTTTCGGAAGGCGGCGAGTTTACGGTGGTTGCTGACTATGATGGCAGTCCGAACGGATTGAAAATTCACAAGGATGGCCGCATATTTGTCGCCGACAGGCAGAACGGCATCGTCGAGGTCGATCCGGTCAACGGCAAGGTATCCCCGTATATCAGTCCGGATCAATTGCCGGGGTATAAGGGCGTAAATGATTTGTTCTTTGCCTCCAATGGGGATCTTTATTTCACCGACCAGGGGGATACTGGACTACACGATGCAACAGGTCGGGTGTTCCGTCAGGATACAAATGGGCCCCTGAATTGCTTGATCGACAACGTGCCAAGTCCCAATGGCCTTGTCATGGACCCCGAGGAAACTCTCTTATATATCGCAGTGACTAGGGCCAACGCAGTTTGGCGCATGCCCTTCCGCAAGGATGGTAGCGTCAATCGGGTCGGTATTTTCGCGCAATTGGTGGGCGGCATGGGCCCAGACGGCATGGCCATGGATGTAGACGGAAATCTTTCCATCGCTCATGCAGGGTTTGGTGCGGTGTGGCTGTTCTCTGCCTTGGGGCTGCCGATTTATAAAATCCCGGACCCTGATGGGAGTCCTCTGACCACTAACTTAGCTTATGGCGGACCAGGCAATCGCTCGCTTTTCATCACCTCGTCATTCAGCGGTAAAATCCTTCGCGCCGAATTGCCCACACGCGGCCAAGTTATGTACGCCCATATGGACTAGTGTTCGGGATCCGTCTCTATAATGTGGCCGGCGGCGAACATTTCGTCGATTTTGGATGCTTCCAAGCCGGCTGCCGCAAGGGTGGCCCGGCTGTGCTGACCGATACAGGGGGGGTCCTGACGGACCGTGAAGCCGCGGCCATTCATTTCTATGGGTAGGCGAGGTGTCTTGACCAGTTTTCCGCCCGGCAGTTTCATTTCCTTTAGTTGACCATCGGAGTTGAGGTGAGGGTCGGTCAACAAATCCTCAGGTTTGTTTACTGGACCAAAGGCAAGTTGTGCTGCATCGCATTTGTCTAGCAACTGGGCGGTCGTCAGCGCCTTGAAGGTTTTGGCTACGGCATCGACTAGCCAAGATCGTTGCTCCACTCTACCGCCATTGCTCTGCAGGCGTTCGTCGGCAAAAAGGTCGGGCCGGTCGAAGACTTCGCAGAATTTTTTCCATTGGGTATCCGTAACTACGCCAATGAACATTGGTTTGCCTTCCTTGCTCTCGAAAGTGTCATAAATGCCCCAAGCACGGTTAGGGACGGACATGGGTACCAGAGGTTTGCCATTTATTCCAAATTGCACAATGTGCTGGCCTACTGCAAAGGCGGCGGTTTCGAATAACGCTGCCTTGACCAGTTGCCCCTTGCCGTTGATATCGCGCTCCCGCAGGGCGGCCAGGACGCCGATTACCCCGGCCATGCCCCCCATGATATCCACAATGGAGGCGCCGGCCCTCAGAGGTTGTCCCGGCGGGCCAGTCATATAGGCCAAGCCGCTCATCATCTGTACGATTTCATCCAGTGCGCGGCGTTCCTCGTATGGGCCGGATAAGAATCCCTTCAACTGCAGATACACTAGACCAGGATTGATACCGATGAGCGTGTCAAAACCTAGTCCTAGGCGATCCATGGTCTCCAAGGCAAAATTCTCTAACAGGACGTCTGAGGAGCGAACCAAGGCCTCCACTGCCGGCCGGCTCCCTGGCGCCTTCAGATCAATAGCTAGGCTCCGCTTATTGCGACAGAACAGAGGAAAAAAGCTGACCCCTACCCCTTTTAGGTGGCGCGTCCGATCGCCATCAGGCACCGGCTCGACCTTTGTCACGGTGGCGCCCAAATCAGCCAATATCATCCCCGCCGACGGCCCCATCACTGCATGGCTGAATTCCAATACTTTTATGCCGGCAAGTGGCAAGTCGCCTTTATTAGACATCTGCAGTAGTGAAATTCAAAAATCTGGTGAGGAAATTTGCCGTATAGCGTTTCTGAAATACTTGTTCCATTTCGTTCACTTAAACCTTCGTTTTCTACTGGGATAACTGCGAGTATGCCCAGCTTCCGAATTCGGGGCGTTTGCAACCGGCCTAAACCAAAATTGATCCGACCGAGCAGGTCGTGGGTTTTCTAATAGCAGCGCAAGACGGCTAATTTCAGACGACAGGAACCCGCCTTGCGGCGATCGTGGCCGGCGATATTATTTCGATATCCAGGGGTACCCTCCAGCGTTCTGTGAAACGCACATTTGGGGTCGTGTTGTCACCCTTTCCACCGTCGATGGTGAAGCCCTCAAAACCCCTCGTCATGACTTCATTGCACTTGTCCACGTAGACGGGAAAGCCGCCAATGTAGGGCATGAAGACGCGCGGCCGCCCGGGAACATTGGCGCCGACGTACCACGAACTACAGGTCGATCGCAGGGACACGCCGGCAACGTCGTTTACATGTTCTACCCAATCATCTTCATAAGGCAGTTGCGGTTCTATTGTTTGAGCCCCGATATCACCCATATGGCCAATGCAGTCCACCATCCAGTCCACGTGCTGTTCGATTGCCTGGATCATACTTGCCAGTACCGAGGGGCTGCCTGGCCCCGTGATCATGAAAAGATTTGGAAATCCAACCGATGAAATTCCCAAATAGGTGCGTGGTCCCCCTTTCCATTTTTCGGTCAGGGTCAGGCCTTTGCGGCCGGTAATTTTGATCCTTTCGAAGGATCCAGTCATGGCTGTGAAACCCGTGGCGCAAACAATGACGTCAACCGGATACTCCGCACCGTTGGCGACGATACCCTCGTTGGTGAAACGCTCAATGGGCGTTTCGGAAACAT
>CAJWZI010000266.1 GCA_913049615.1 uncultured Alphaproteobacteria bacterium
TGATTTCATGGTGATCCCCAGTCCTTAGGGTGACTGTGAGCGCGACCGGAGACAGGGCATTGGGGTCTGGATTGTCATCGACGATTATGCTGATCCGCCGCGCCAGATCATTTGTTCCCGAATGGGTGAGGGCGTTGTCGTCGTAGGCATCGACGCCAATGCCGTCGTGATAAAGGGCATGAGCGGTGACATATTGCGCGCAAAGCCGGGCGTAGTTGGTGGTCATGCCAGGTCCGATCGGCCGGCCCACCAATTGATGAATCAAGGACGGGACGTCCGCCTTAATGCTTTTGATTTGGTCTGGCAAGAATCCAATTTGTCGTTGTAGACGTAGACAGCCGTCGACGATGCCGTGGGTAGCCCGCCCAGAAGGGAAGGGTTTGTGTGACAATTCTGTTATGCGCCAGGTTTTGCCCAATTCTGCCAACAAAATATCACGGTCATAAGCCTCCTCGAACAGCCGAAGGAAGCCAAAAGGACCCTCCAGAACTTCCCTTGGACCCGGCAGGCCGGCAGCAGCCATGTCACAGGCCACAACAGCATTACGCGCGTTAAATCCGACCTGCATGCCCAACAGCGCTGACCCTTCCGTATGGGCCTGCATGGTGCCGCACATCTGGCCATAGGCGATGGAATAGGCGTTCCGCAACCTTTCCCGATTGAAACCTTTCATTTTTCCAATCGCTGTCACGGCGGCCAGGGCGCCCGCTGTGCCGGGGCGGAAGAATTTCAGGGCCGTAGTCACAGCCACGGCGATATGGCAGGCAACGTCCACGCCCAGGATACTTGCAAGAATCAAGTCCTTGCCGCTGACACCTCTATCCCGCTCGGCCACGGCCAAGGCGGCTCCCAGCAGCACTGTCATGGAATGCACCACCGCGCCTTCATGCACGCAATCAAATTCCGCATTGTGGATTTGATAGGCGTTGCACATGGCGGCCCCTGGGGCCGGCAGGCGCTGGCCATGACCCCAGACCCGGGCATCGTCGCCCTGGCCCCATTGTTGCGACAACTGGACCATTTCCCTCACCCAGGGGCCATTACCCCCTGATAGGCCGACACCCAGGCTGTCCAGGATGAAGGTCTTGGCCGCGCGTATTGCCGCTTCGGGGACCTGATCAATTCCAGTGCCGGTGACATGGTCGATGAAATCTTCGATGGCGTCCATTTGACCCTCCTCTGCTTTGAGCCTAATACCACAAATGCCATCGTCAATTTCCATTGTACAGCGTCACAGGACAATCATGCCCCAGACCATCTCCGTCAGCGACGTGCCCGGCCTACTGCGTCCGGGGCAAACCGTCTTTGTTCAAGGTGCGGTGGGGGAGCCGTTGGCCCTAGGGCAAGCTTTGGCTGCTTCGGAACAAGCCAGCAAGGGGGTGCACTACCTCTCCTGCCTTGTGCCGGGGGTTAACCGTACAGACTTTGCAGCCTTTCATGATGAAGCGACTATGACGGCGTTTTTTGTGCAGGCGGAACTGCAGAATTCTTTTGCTGCCGGAAAGGTGAGGTTCTTGCCCCTGCATTACAGCGGCATTTGCAGCTATATGCAACGTCACCCGCCCGTCGACGTCCTTTTGATGCAGGTGCCGCCGCCCGACGACGAAGGTATGTGCACCCTGGGCCTGTCGGTGGATTTTGTGCCCTTCATCCTGGACAAGGCAAAAGTGGTAGTGGCCGAGGTCAACGCCAACATGCCGTCGCCCCCCGGCAGTCCCAAGATACCCTATGACCGCCTTGATTACGTGGTGCATACCGATCGCGCCCTGCCGGAGCTGCCGACGGGCGACCTACCTCCGGTAATTGAGACAATCGGGCAGAAGGTTGCGGAATTGATCCATGACGGCGATTGTATTCAGATCGGGATCGGCAAGGTGCCCGCCGCTATCCTAACTTGCCTAAAGGACCACAAGCGCTTGGGCTTGCATGGCGGTATGGTGACTGATGAAGTGGCTGATTTGGTAGATGCGGGCGCAATGGATTGCAGTGAGAAGAGCATTGATAGAGGCTTCCTGGTCTGCGGCGCCGCTATGGGCACACAGCGTGTCTATGACTGGGCTGCCGACCGGCAGGATGTCATCTTCAAGGGGGCTAATTACACCCACAACGTGCCCATCGTGGCGCAGATTGACAACTTTGTGTCCATCAACTCCACCTTGGAGGTGGATTTGACCGGCCAGGCCAATTCAGAAACTCTGGACGGCCGTCAGATCAGCGGAACCGGAGGTCTGGTGGATTTTGTCCGCGGCGCGCGCATGGCTGACAATGGCCGCTCCATCCTAGCTCTTTCGGCCACGGCGGCACGGGATAAGATCTCGCGTATCGTGCCCACGTTGAGCGCTGGAGCGGCCGTCAGCTGCCCCCGAGCTGACATCGATTATGTGGTCACCGAATACGGAGCCGCACGTTTGAAGGATAAATCCGTGGACGAACGGGCGGAGGCCCTGATCGAAATTGCGGCACCGCGGTTTCACGATGAATTGCAGCAGCAATGGCGGGAGCAACGGGATCGGATAGGCAGCCTCTCCCGTTAATGCTTCAATAATTAAGAGCTGTTCGTAATTATTTTAGAGCTTGGCTTATAATTCTCATTGTATGGCCTTCAGGCGGGCGAGGGGGCGTTCATTAATAGGCAGATGTACTAAAGCGGCAAAGAGTGCCAAGACGATGCTAAGCCACCAAACCATCGTATAGGAGCCAGTTTCGTCGAATATTTTACCACCTAACCAGACCCCCATAAATGAACCAAGTTGGTGTGAAACAAAAACAAAGCCGAATAAGGTTGCCATGTAGCGCGGACCGAACACTTGAGCCACAATGCCGCTAGTTAAGGGCACAGTGGACAGCCAAGAAAATCCCAGGCCGGCGGAAACTATCAGTACTGTGGTTTGGCTAATCGGCAACAGTATGAATAGGACCATGAATAGGCCCCGAGATAAGTAAATTAGGCTAAGGAGGTTTTTCTTTTGAAACTTATTAGCCAGGATACCTGCACAAATTGCACCAAAAACATTGAATAATCCAATGACTGCTAGGGACCAAGCGCCAACTTCGGCTGATAATCCCTGATCCGTGATATAGGCAGGCAAATGGGTTGCAACGAATGTGATATGAAAGCCGCAAACGAAAAATCCGAGTATCAAATAGACATAACCGGAATGTTGGGCAGCTTCACTCAATGCCTCGCTCATCGATTGCTTTGAGGCAATTGCGGTTTCTTCCGGGCGACCGCGCATGAATATGCTCAACGGCATAACAAGTGCAACCAGCAGAGCTAGCAGCACGAGAACCACCGACCAACCATACGAGTTCAGAAATGCCTGGCCCATGGGAACCAGAAGAAACTGGCCTATCGAACCCGTGGCGGTGCAAACTCCAAAGGCTAAATTGCGATGCTGTTCCGGTACGATGCGGCCCAAGGCTGACAGGACTAGTGTGAAAGAAGCTCCAGATAGACCCAAACCAACTAAAAGACCACCAGTTACATGAAACATTAAAGGGCTTGGCGAATTAGCCATGCCTATAATACCTATGGCGTAAAACAGTCCTCCGACTGCTAGAACCCTTCCCGTGCCGAAACGGTCGGCAAGCATACCGGCTATCGGCTGGCCAAGGCCCCACATAAGGTTTTGAATGGCAATGGCCAATGCAAATACTTCGCGCCCCCAGCCAAGGTCAAGTGACATAGGTGCTAGAAAAATTCCGAAAGTCGATCTGATGCCTAATCCCAAAAAGACGATCAAACCGCCAATCGCGACAAAAAACCAAATTCTGAGGCCAAGAGGTTCGGCGTGCCTCATTATAACTCCTAACTCAATTTCGCATTGGTGTTGCTAAATTCTGCCTTTGGCACAA
>CAJWZI010000267.1 GCA_913049615.1 uncultured Alphaproteobacteria bacterium
ACCAGATGCCTCCGCTGCTTTTGCTCGATTCATGATGTCCTTCATCGGTTGTTCCAGCGGGGTTTGGCACAGCATATGTGTTAGCACTGGTAATGAATGCCACAATATTACCGGATTGATTTCACCCTTCATGACCCTAATTAAGGTCTCTCCGGCGCGATGCCCAGTTTCTTTCATGTCAATATGAGGATAGGTGCAATAACCAGTTATGACCGTGGCGTTAGACACCATTTCGGCAGAAAGATTGGTATGAAAATCCAATGACACAGCAATCGGCATGTCCGGCGCAATAGCACGAATACGGCGCAACAGTTCCCCTTCCCCGTCATCGTGAGCAGTGGTCACCATGGCCCCATGCAAATCGAGCATCACGCCGTCGCAACCCTTCTGAACAGCATCACAAATGGTATCGGACATCTCATCGAAGGCTTCCTGATCCACTGCCGCGGATGGACTGGCGTTGGCAACTAAGGGCACGACGTATTCGGCTCCCTCCCGTTCCGCAATATCGATGTAGGCAGCCAGGGGATTATTCGTTCCACGATAAATACTGATAGCCCGCTCACCTGACTTCGGACCAAAGGCACGAAGCGGCGTGGGGATAGGCGAAAAAGTATTGGTTTCGTGGCGCATCATTGCCAGTATCAATCGCATCACTTAGCTCCCTTGCGGGCACAAATTTTTAGTTCATGCGCTGCGGTGGCACCCCATCATCACTAACCAAATGACAGGCCACGGTATGGCCGCTCTTTACGGTTCGCAGCGGGGGTGTGTCCTGGGTACAAATTGCCTGGGAAAACGGGCAGCGTGAAGCAAAACGGCAACCAGGTGGCGGATCAATAGCACTGGGGGGATCCCCCAGCAGACGTACGCGATCCGCCCTGTCTCGGATAGCCGGATCAGCCGATGGAACCGCCGATAGCAAAGCCCAGGTATAGGGATGCAAAGGCTCTGTGAATAATGAAATTCGGTCGGCATATTCCACGACCTGACCCAGATACATCACCGCGATCTCGTCACACATATATTGCACAACGCCCAAATCGTGGGAGATAAACAAGTAGGTCAGGCCAAATTCATCCTGCAATCGACGTAGAAGATTCAGTACCTGTGCCTGGACTGCCACATCCAAAGCGGAAACCGGCTCATCACAAACCACAAGATCAGGGCGAGAGGCCAATGCTCGTGCAACACCGATCCGTTGGCGTTGTCCGCCAGAAAACTGATGCGGAAATAATGCTCGTTGTTCCGCTCGCAGACCCACGGCGCTCATCAACCGCTTGACCTCATTGTCTCGTTCAGTCACATCACCCACATTCATCAGATCCATTGGTTCGCGAATTATGGCCCCAGCACGCACCCGCGGGTTAAGTGAAGAATAGGGATCCTGGAAAATAATTTGCATGTGCTGCCGCACTTGTCGGAGGTCATCGTTTTCCAATTGGTGTATCTGAATGCCATTAAGATCAATCGTGCCGGCAGTAATTGGCACAAGCCGCATTACCGCCAAGGCTGTCGTGGTTTTACCCGATCCGCTTTCGCCGACAATCCCAAATGTGGTGCCACGCCTGATGTTTAAGGTTACGCCGTCAACCGCATGCACCACTGAACGTTTGCCAATCAAGAATTTTCGTTTGAGTGGGAAATGAACCTTTAGATTTTGAACAGACAACAGAGAATTGTCATTCACGCCACAGCCCCTTCTTGTTCAACGAGCCAGCAGGCAACAGAATGTCGCACCGATACCCGGCGCCGTGGAGGCATGTCCTCGCGGCACTTATCCATTGCTTGAGCACAACGTGGCGCAAAAGGGCAGCCTTTGCCCATCTGGGTCAATGACGGGACGATCCCTGGAATTTCCACTAATAGTGGCCGCTCGGAGGTTGGTTCAAGGCTAATATGTGGGACGCAGGCAATCAGGCCCGAGGTATAGGGATGACGTGGCGCGGCGAGAATTTCGTCTACGGGGCCATCTTCCACTTTGCGTCCTGCGTACATCACAACAACACGTTCGGTCATTTCGGCAATCGCGCCCATATCGTGAGTAATCAAAATAATAGCCGCGCCAGTTCGTTCCCGTAGCTCTTTTAATAAATCAAATATTTGCGCCTGCACTGTGACGTCAAGTGCCGTAGTTGGCTCGTCAGCGATCAACACTTGCGGCTGGCAAGCTAAGGCCATTGCGATCATCACCCGTTGGCGCATCCCACCAGACATTTGATGTGGATATTCGCTTGCTCTTTGTTCCGCATCGGGAATGCCAACCGCTTCAAGCATTTCAACAGCCCAATCCCAGGCATCCTGTCGACGTCGCTTCTCATGGAGCATGACCGTTTCTGCAATCTGATCACCGATGGAAAATACCGGGTTAAGACTGGTCATCGGTTCCTGAAAGATCATGGATATATCGTTACCACGGACTTGGCGCATGCGTTGCTCGCTGGCCTCAAGCAAATTTTCATCAGCAAGATGGATTGTTCCACTAGTGATGCGGCCCGGCGGTGTGGGCACTAACCCCATTATCGACAAGGCCGTCATGCTTTTGCCGCAGCCGGATTCTCCGACAATCCCCAAAATTTCGCCTGAATTAAGCGCAATATCAAGATCGTCAATCACTCGTGCGACACCATCGCGGGTATTAAATTCAACCCGTAATGCTTCGATTTGGAGCAGTGGTTTGCTCAAATTACCGGTCTCTTAGTTTTGGATTTGTTGCGTCGTTCAGCCCATCCCCGATCAAACTCACCGAGAGCACTGTCAGAAAAATGAAAATGCCGGGGATCGTTACCGTCCACCAAGCATCCATTAAATAATCGCGCGATGAACCTATCATAAATCCCCAACTCATAACGTTTGGGTCCGAAAGGCCAAGAAAGCTAAGGCCTGCCTCAAATAAAATTGCAACACCCACCGTAAGTGCCGACTGCACCACCAATGGCGGCATTGCATTCGGCAGAATAACCATCCAAATTATCCGCGCATTGCGGGAACCAATGGAGCGAGATGCTCTCACATAATCAAGACTGCGAATGCGTAAGAATTCGGAACGTGTTAGCCTTGCCACCGCAGTCCAACTGACGATGCCGATTGAAACGGCCACGGTCACAACCGATGGTCGGAATAAAGCAACGATTACCATGGCGAAGAGTAAAGTTGGCAATACCTGAAAAAATTCGGTCACTCTCATTAGGATTTCATCCACCCAGCCGCCGTAGTAACCGGCAAGAGAGCCAACTGAGATACCTATCACAACCGTAAGCAAGGCTGCCGACCCACCCACAGCTAACGTCGCTCTACCGCCATGGATAATCCCTGCCAGGATATCACGTCCTAAATAGTCGGTCCCAAACGGAACTGTTTCAGTTCCCGGTGGAGATAAGGGCCTCCAGACCATATCAAAGGGATCAACACTATAAAAGTGGGGCATGACAAGGGTGAGGAAAATTATGCCAAGCAACATAAGGGCGCCAATAACTGCGGAAATATTTCGTGCGAACATGCGCCCTGCTTCTATTAGGGGATGTTCGATTTTTGCAATATCAATTTCGGCATTGAATGCCGGTGAACCGGTGGTTTGATCGCTGTTTTGAGTTTTTCTCATAATAAAACGCTCACTAACTTCACGATTTCGCGCCCACGCGAATACGCGGATCCAGCACGCTATAGGTCAGATCGGTTAAAAGGTTAAAAACGACGACGACCACAGAGGAAAAGAGCAAAACACCGAGAATGGTTGGTCCATCGCGACGGAGTATTGATTCCAATGCAACCGTGCCCAGGCCGGGCCAGGTGAAAACGGCTTCGACCAGCACCGCACCAGAAAATATCTGGGCA